>JAMDDR010000288.1:17445-25756 GCA_023488685.1 Chloroflexota bacterium
AGCACCAGCGTATCAGGTTGCTCGAATGTGTTGGCAGCCCGCAAGTCCGTTCCCGCGTACTGGTAAATCTGCTCGACACGCGCCGGCGCGCCACCTTGCCATGCCAGCGTCGTCGTGACTGCGTCAAACTGGCTACGGTTGACCAGGAACACCGCGCTTCGGCTGGCGTCCACATCGTAACTGGCTGACACATCCAGCAATGGCATCGGACCGAAGCGGGTGGTTTCATAATGGGGCGATTGCACGTGGGCATCAAGCGCCACTCCCGCGGCATACTTGCTGAACAGCAGGAACGGATAATAAATCGTTTGCTTCACCAACGTTTCGCGGTTGGTCAGGATGGGCGCGATGACGTTGACGAGCTGGGCCAGGCATGCCATCTTGAGGACGTTACAACGGCGCAGGAACACGCTCATCCACTGCGCGACCACCAACGCATCCTCCAGGTTATACACTTCCTCGACCAGGTGTGGTGCTTCGGTCCACCCGCCCTGCATATGCATGTTTTTGTACCAGACGTTCCACTCATCCCAGGAAAGGTGCACCGGCATGCCGGCAAACTCGTGCTTCGAGCGGAGCTTGCTCTTCACGTAGCGCAGCACGACGTCAAGCGTATCCACGTGGTGCTCGAACTCAACCGCCAGGGCCAGGTAGCTTGCCGGGTCATTGTTACGGTTGCCTTCGTAATGGTGCAACGCTAGGTAGTCGACATGCTCCCAGCATGTCTCCAGGATCACTCTGTCCCACTCAGGAAATGTCGGCATGGTCGACGCAGATGAACCAGCGAGCGTGAGCTGGATGGTGGGATCCTGCCACTTCATCATCTTAGCCGCTTCACGGGACTTGCGGGCATATTCATTCATGTCAAGGTGACCGATCTGCCAGTGCCCATCAACCTCATTCCCCAGACACCAGTACCTAACGCCGTGCGGCTCACGGTAGCCGTGCGCCACACGCAGGTCGGCGAACTTGCTCCCAGCCGGCGAGTTGCAATACTCGACCCACGCAGATGCCTCGTCTATGCTGCCCGTTCCCAGGTTGACGGTAATGAGTGGCTGCGTGTTTACGGCACGACAGAATTCGATGAACTCATTGGTGCCGAATTGATTGGTTTCTGTCGATTGCCAGGCCAGGTCGCGGCGGCGTGGGCGCTGCTCGCGTGGGCCGACGCCGTCGAGCCAGTTGTAGCCGCTCACAAAGTTGCCACCCGGATAGCGGACAATCCTTGGGTTTAACTCATGGATCGCCGCCAACACATCACGGCGAAAACCGCGTTCATCCGCTTGTGAAGAGGTGGGGTCATAAATACCGCCGTAAATGGCACGGCCGATATGTTCCAGAAAGCTACCAAACAACAAGGGCGATATTTCGCCAATGATCCGGTTCATGTCAAGGGAAACACGCGCTGTGAAAGGTTGGTTTGTCATTTGTGCTTGTTCATCTTTGTTAAGGGAAGACTTGATAACACATTGTAGTCGAACCGCTATCCCGCCGGATAACCGTCATCTTCGCGTCACACAAACGCACGCCAGGTGCAACGCATTGATGGTATATTGTTGCTGTGATTTCCGTGATCCAAGCCATCATCAAGCGAAAACTATTTTGGGCCTGCGCTACATTGTTGCTCTTCAGCATCGTTGCGAGCATATACGTCAACCGGGCGGCCTTTGATTTCTGTGTCAGCGGCGAACTCGCCGCAAACTGGCTCTGTACCTATAACACCAGTCCTAAGCTGAATGTCGAGTACTACACCACACCGGACGTCACTCAAGCCGACGTCGTCACCGGCACGTCCAGCATCCAACCCAGCCTGCCACGCCCCTGGAACGGTAAGGAACGTGTCAATATCCTGGTCATGGGCATCGACCAGCGGCAAGGGGAAAAGGAACCCGCATACCGTACAGACACGATGATCGTGTTGACCCTGGATCCGATTACCCTGGAGGCCGGCATGCTGTCCATCCCGCGTGACCTGTGGGTGCCCATCCCCGGTTATGACAACGGCCGCATTAATACCGCCAATTTCATCGGCGATGCCTACGACTATCCCGGTGGCGGGCCGGCGCTGGCGCGCAAGACGGTGGAGCAGGTATTGGGTATCCCGATCAACTTCTACGCGCGCGTAAATTTCACGGCGTTCGAGGAATTCGTCGACCGTATTGGCGGGATCACCGTTGAGGTTCCCGAGGATATCTACGACCCGGAATACCCCACCGAAGACTACGGCACTGAGGTGTTTAGCATTTCCAAAGGCGTTCATGATATGGATGGCGCAACGGCGCTTAAGTTCGCCCGCACGCGCCACAACCTGACGAATGGTGACTTCGACCGCGCGCGTAACCAGCAGCTCGTCCTGCTGGCTGTGAAGGACAAGTTGAGCACGCCCCAGGTGCTCGTGTCTCTTCTCGCCAGTGCGCCCGAACTGGTATCCAAACTGAGCGCTTCGTTGACGACAGACCTCACGTTGGACCAGGTCCAGCAGCTCGCCACATTGGCGCAGAAAGTGGATCGCAAGAACGTCAAGAGCGCCGTATTGGATCAGGAATATACCGAGTTTGCCACCACGCTGACCAACCCACCACAACAGGTGCAGGTACCCATTCGGACGAAGATTGCCGAACTGCGTGAGACCTTCTTTGCCACGACGGTCAATGCTGCCGTCGAGACAAGTGTCGGCGCAACACCATCCACTGAGACAGACACTCCAGTTACAGCCACAGCTTCGGGGGGGGGATGCAAGCGCGACCGGCACGATACCGATATTCAGTGGCAGTCGGAACACGCGCGGCTGGTGCTATTGAACGGCACGCTCGCGGCTGGTTTCGCGCAAGAGATCGCAGACGCACTCTCGGCCCGTGGGTTCAACGTCGTGCGTGTGGGCAGCTCCCCAGATGACCGCCTCGATTACGAACATACGCTCATCACCGACTATGGTGGCAAGTTGCAGACGCTGGATGCTCTGACTGAGGTGCTGAGCGTCCAGTCGACTGCAGAAGTCAAACGCTTGCTTGACCCTAAGGCTGAAGCGGACATTGTGGTCGTACTCGGCAGCGACGCAAAGCTACCTTAGCGCGGTTGTCCAGGGGGCAGATCCGGCGAGATCGTCTCATCGAACACGCTGCGCGCTTCTCGTCCGATCAGCTCGTGCAGAGCAGCGATCAAACGGCGGGTAAAAGGACCAGGAACGCCCCCGCCGATGATGCAATCGTCAACTCTGACCACCGGCAGAATCTCACGTGACACGCTGGTGATGAAGCACTCAGCCATCCTGCTTACATCGCGTAACTGTATCGCCTGGGATGCAAGCGGTAGCGCCGGCGCAACCTGGCCGGCAAGCTCCAACGCCAGCAACTGGGTCACGCCGACGAGTGCCCGCTCACGCTCCGTGTGCAGCACACCGTCGAGCAGGGCAAAAAAACTGCTGCTCAGACCCTCCAACACAGCGCCGTCTTCTGCCACCATCAGTCCTTCGTGTGCTCCTGGCGGCAGCGCCTTGTAAGCAGCACTTGCTGCCGCGATGAAGGTTGTGCTTTTAGCGTGGGGGGTTTCGCGTTGCGCGGACACCGTGACGCACCACACCCCATGTTCGTATCGTTCGGCCGGGTATGGCGTGAAAGGCTCCACCGAAACGAAAAAGCGCGGTGGCGCAAATGTCAAACGGAAGCGCGATTCCGCATGCCGGGTCACCTGGATCGCTTCGGCCAGCGCGTGACGCACCGTGCGCTCATCCAAAACGCCATGCATGCCCATGAGTGCGGCCGACTCTTGTAACCGGTGTACGTGCTGTCCGAGACGCAACACACGATCACCGCCATAGGTGCGGAAGGTCGTATAGGCACCTTGCGGCAATCCGGCTGATGCATCACCCATACCGGGCGCCTCACCCAATAGCCGCAACTCGCATTCGACAAATTCAAATGTAGTAACCACTGCGCGTCAGTGTAGCATATCGCTCTATGAAACTGACACGCAGTGCAGCAACATCAAAGGTCAGCCCGACAATGGTTATCATCCTTTCAATGCTCGTGTTCCTGACCATCCCTGTCGCATTGGGCCAGAATCTCCCAGGAGACATGGAGATCGTAAAGCTGACGATCGGCTTGCGAAATGAGACGATGACAAGCATCGTGCAGGGATTGACTTTTATCAGTTCATCGGTGCCGGCGCTGCTATTATGCATCGTGCTCAGTGTGGCCGAGTGGCATCAGTTTAGTACGGCACCGACCGGTAGTATGAGGCAAAGAACGAACGGGCACGCCCAATTCTCTTCCATACCCCGTCGTTGGTCGCTGGTCCTGCAGGCTGCCTGGCCGCTGATCGCTTTCGCGGGCGCGCAAAGCACAAACATCGTCTTGCGTATCTGCATCGCAAGGATGCGGCCCGATGTGGATTACATCTCACACCTGCTCCCCGAAATACAAACTGACTTCCAGCGCTTCTCCTATCCCAGCGGTCATGCAGGCGCGGCGCTCATTGCTTACCTGGCGCTCGCCATGGTCACGTGGCGCGTACCGTACGTGCGATGGATTACTCTTATCTCCGCCATGCTGGTTATCACGGGAGTGGGATTTGGACGCGTGTACCTGGGCGTGCATTGGCCCAGCGACGTCCTGGCCGGGTACCTGTTAGGCGGCTTGTGGTTGGTGATTGCCAGCCGCTTGTGCCAACGCCACACTTTTAGTAGAGTTTGACACTGATATGGACTCAGCGCAGACACTCAATTCATTTTTTAACGTATTTATCCCTCGAGTAGAGGGCGAAATACGCCGCATCATCGATAGTACTCCCTTCACCCCAACACCAGGGGCGTTTCTCACCATGCTGCACTACCACCTGGGCTTCGCCAATACCGACGGCTCGCTGGCCCAGGTGTACAGTGGCAAACGCATCCGGCCCATGCTCACGCTGCTGGCATGCCAGGCGTGTGGCGGGTCCGCAGACGACGCGCTACCCGCTGCGGCAGCCATCGAGCTGTTGCACAACTTCTCGCTCATCCACGACGACATCGAGGACCGTGACGAGTTGCGGCGCGGTCGCCCCACCCTCTGGAAACTATGGGGCGAGGCGCAAGCCATCAACGCAGGCGACGCGATGTTCGCCCTGGCCCATCGTGCGCTTGAGCGGATGGTCGAGCTTGGATCGGGCGCCGGCCGCGTGGTACGCGCTTTGTTAACGTTCGACAACGCGGCCGTGGCGTTGACGGTTGGCCAGCACCTGGACCTGAGCTTTGAGACGCGCACGGATGTGACCGTTGCTGAGTACATGGCGATGATCCGAGGCAAAACAGGCGCTCTCACCCAGGCCGCATGCGAGATTGGCGCCATCCTGGCAGGTGCCCAACCGGGGCCTGTCGCAGCCCTCGCCGGGTTCGGCGCGTGGCTCGGTATCGCTTTCCAATTACAAGACGATGTGCTCGGTATCTGGGGCAACCCAAAGTTGACTGGCAAGCAGGATAGCGATCTCAATCACCACAAGAAAACACTGCCTGTGTTGTACGCGGCGGAACGAGATGCGCGGGTGCGCGAGTTGTATTTTGCGCGGCGCTCACAGCGTGACGAGGACATTGCCACGCTACGAGAGTTGATCGAAGCGTGTGGCGCGCGCGAGTATACCGAACAACAAGCCCGCGACGCCTACGCCCGTTCGTTGGCGGCGCTGGACACATCGGGCGTCTCAGGCGCCGCGGCGACCATGTTGCGGGAACTGGCGCACAGTCTGGTGGGGCGCGCGGCATAGCTCCCAGCACGTCTTCGGGACGGTTAGAATTGCGACAAGCCTATTGAGCCTTGGGGAGGCCAAAACATATGTTTGCTCAGGTCAACGGTTTAAGAATGTTCGTTGAGGATCGCAGCGCCTCGGACTTCGAGACGATCCTGTTCATTCACGGATTTCCGTTCGATCACAGCATGTGGCGGCACCAGTTGTTCCTGCTGGGTGCTGAATTTCGTTGCATTGCGCCGGACTTGCGCGGGCACGGTGGCACACTCGACCTGGGAGAGCCACGCCAGGCCGGCCAGGTGACGATTGACCTGCTGGCCGAAGACCTGATCGCGCTGCTGGATGATCTGCAGCCACGCCAGGAGAAGATCACCGTGTGCGGATTATCCATGGGCGGGTACATTGCCTTCGCGTTATGGTGCAAGATCCCCGCGCGTATTGGCCGGCTCATCCTGGCCGACACCAAAGCGACGCCCGACACGCCCGAAGTCAAGGCGCGCCGCCAGGCACAGGCAGAAAAGGTGAAACAGGACGGGCCAAAAGCCATCTCCGAGGGGATGCTGGACTCGTTATTGACACCGGAGAACCGCAACGGCGTGATCGGCATGGAAGTACGGCGTATGATCGAGAGCACACCGGCGCACGGTATCGTGAACACCCTGCATGCGCTGGCAAACCGCCCGGATTCTACCGACACGCTGGCAACCATCGCGGTGCCGGCGCTGGTGATCGTGGGCGAGCAGGACAAGCTCACCCCGCTTGAGGACGCTCAGTACATGCACGAACGCCTGCGCCATAAAGCGCCGCTGGCCGTCATCCCCAACGCGGGACACATCAGCCCGCTCGAAAATCCCGACGCATTCAACCGCGCGGTACTGGAGTTTCTCAAATCCTAACCCGGCAGAGCCGGAACCAAACAGGATATGAACGACGAAAGGGTGCCCCTAACGAAAGTGCGCACCTGTTGTATACCTAGCTCAGCCCAGTTCGGAGTTGAGCGATGACGACAGAACCCAAGACGATGACCTTGCCTGAGAAATACGCCAATCAAGTCGAAGGCGTGTTGAGTTGCTATGACCGGCTGATCGTGACGGGCAGCCTGCAACCGCTGTGCTATGCCAAAGGCATGACCCATTACCTGTCTCAGCAGGGCATCCGGGTGTTTGACTTTGCGACGTGGGCACAGCCGAAGCGCGACGAGATTCGAGCGAACGCGGAAGCACTGGCGCAAGCCAACGGGATCACGATCGAGTTCATCCGCAAGCAGGGCACGCGCAAAGAGGACCGGATTAACGCCATTCTGAAGCAGCGCGGCGAGCAGCCGGGACTGGTGCATATCTTTTCGGCGCTGGAGCGCTGCAACACCTATGAGCCGTGGCACGACAAAGCCAGCGGCAAGACGTATGTGAGATACATCGAGTCGAAGTGCTTGCACTACTACTTCTACTTCATCGATGCGGAACTGGGACTGTGCTACTTGCGGGTGCCGACGTGGGCGCCGTTTCGGCTGCAGTTCTATTGCAATGGGCACGCCTGGTTGGCGAATCAACTCACACGACGGGGGATCGAGTACACCCTGCGCGACAACGCCTTCGTGCACGTGTCGGACTATGCCCAAGCCAATGCGCTGGCCGATCGCTTGGAAGGACCAGCGTTGCATGCCACCCTGGATCGCGTCGCCCGCCAGTATTGCCCCGTGATTGCCAGTCTGGCCGTGACCGTGACCTGGAGCCTGATGCAAGTCGAGTACGCCACAGATGTGGTGTTCAAGTCGCGCGCCGATCTGCAGGCTGTCTATCCCCACTTGGTGGAAACCCTGATTCACACAGTCAAGCCGGACAATGTCGCGACGTTTCTGGGGCGCAAGCTGCATGGCGCGTACACCGGCGAAGTGACGTCGGGGTTGAACAAGCGTCTCCAGGGCACGCGCATTAAGCACACCATGGGCCCGACCTCAATCAAGCTGTACGACAAGTTCGCTCAAGTGTTGCGCATCGAGACCACCACCAACGACGTGTCGTTTTTCAAGCAGTACCGCCAGGTGCAACATCGCGATGGCCACCAGGAGACGACGTGGACTACAATGAAGAAGACCATTTACAGTCTCGCAGCCTTGCGAGAGGTGATGGTGGCCGCTAATCGCCGCTATCTGGACCTTATCTCCGCTTTGGAGCGTCCAGATATCGGCGTGGCGGGCACCCAGCAACTCGCTCGTTTGACGCACCCCCAAGTCGAGGGGGACCATCGCTACACGGGCTTCAATCCCCTCGCCGACGACGATGTGCAGATCTTCCGTCTCTTGTTGCGCGGCGAGTTCGCCATCAGCGGCTTGACGAACCGGGCCTTGCGTGTCCTGCTCCCAGACAAAACCTCGGGCCAGATCTGTCGGTTGCTCAAGCGCCTGCGCGTACACGGGTTGATCAAGAAAGTGGGCCATCGCTACAAGTACTACCTGACCGAGTTCGGCCAACGTGCCGCCAGCCTGGTGCTCAAGCTGCGCGAACTGGTGGTCATCCCTTACCTCGCAGGGCAACCCGCTCTGTGAGTCGAGATTCGTTGCTATTTGTGCAAACATTTCAGTGGTAAGGTACTA
>JAMDDR010000284.1 GCA_023488685.1 Chloroflexota bacterium
TCGGACCAAACAGGCTGCGAAACAGCCTGCGGTCCACTCACCCGCTTCACCCGCTCCTGTTTACCAGCCGATTCAAAAGTGATTAGCCGAAAGTAAAGAATGAGAAAGTTCCTGTTGCTATGTGGCGCGCTTGGCGCTGTGATCTATGTCGTTACGGTCATTTTGGGCGGCGTCCTCCGGCCTGAGTACAGCCACGTGTCGCAACCCATCAGCGAGTTGGTGGCCGCCAGTGCCCCGAACAGATCGTTATTAAGTTCGCTTTTCATCGTCTATAACGTGTTGATTGGTACCTTTGGCGTGGGCCTGTTCCTGAATGCGAAAGCAGGCAGCCGGGGTCGAAAATTGGGGATGGCTGGGGCATTGGCCCTGGTGGCGGTGGGCCTGGCGGGGATGCTGCTGGAGCTATTCTTCCCACAAGACCCGGGAGGCGCACGTGCTCCGACCACGACCACTGGCACAATGCACATCGTGGTTGCGGGCATCGCGGCACTGGGGACGATGCTGGCAGTTCTGCTGCTCGCGCTGTGGTTCAGGAACGACCCGCGCATGAAGCGCTACGTGGCGTATTCGCTCATCACTGTGAGCGTCATCCTGGTGTCGGGTGGGCTCGGCGCATCTGCCGCATCAGGATCAGGAGGCAGCCCAGTGTTTGGGCTGGTGGAGCGGATCACGATCGGCGCATTCATCCAGTGGCTGTTCGTCGTCGGGCTCAAGATGTACTCCGCCGTGACACCGGAAACAGAGCGGCGCGTCTCCCCTGCCGGCTAGGGGGACGAGGCGACTACTTCTGCTTCTTGCCGGCTTTAAGCAATGACATCATCTCGGCGATGCGTGCGGCGCGGGTCTCCGGGCGTTTGGCACTCTCGATCCACTTGATATAGGTATTGCGATAGAACGTGGCGAGTGACTCGAAGAAGGTAAGGGCATTGGGTTCCGCGGCGAGCGCCGCCGCAACATCCGGAGCCAGGTTCCCTTGCTGCGGTCCTTCGGGAGAGATCGTGACGGTCACCTGTTCATCTGTGCCTATCTTGGCACCGCGACGCCACGCCGCGCCGAGCGGGAGGAAGAAGCTCTGCCCATCCGAACTGAGCGGACCACGTATGGCGCAACCGTTGATCGTTCCTGCGACATAGTGCCGCTGTTTGGCGCCCCACACCTCATTCGGATCGAACGGGATCGGGATGAATACGCTGCTGCCCGATTCTGATACCTTTGCCTTAAACTTGCGTGTGCTCGTCATCACCTACTCCTTTCCCCATTACACTGTTTCAACTTTCGAGTATCACGCCCGCTCGGGCACTAGCCCGGCCAGTCGACCACGCCACCCTGGAAGGTATCCAGCGCTAACGTCCGCTGGCTGTGCTGGAAATACGGCCCAGCGCAGACGATCACGACCGCGGCTTGTCGGCCAGCAGCGGGCTCACCTGGGTGGCCCACTGCCGGATGACCGGCCAGTTGTGCAGGCTACCCATTTGCGCTCGAAACATCAACAGCACAAAAAGGACCTGCAGGAACTTCAGGCGATAGAGTTCCAGTTTGCCGCCAAAGATGCCGATGCTCACGGGTTTGACGAGAGGAGCGGCCTTGAGCGGCTGGCTGGCATAGTTGGACACCGCGGTATAGCGCTCCTTCAAACTCAACCGGTTGGCGTTCTTCGGCGGCTTGACGAATCCCGGGTCCACGTAGATGGGAACCACCCCGGTGCTGTGCGGGTTTGTCTGAGTCAGACTCATGGCTGTGATGAAGTAGGCCACTGGCACACGGCTCAAGGCCTGTTGATGCTTTTTGACAAAATTCACTGCCGCGCGATGCCAGCCCACGATCATTGGAGCGCCGATCACCACCGCAGAATAGGGCTCGACAGCAGTCACGTCCTCAAGCTTGCGCACATCCACCTGTGAGCCGTCCCGGCCCAGCTCTTCTGCAATGGCCGTAGCTACCTCCACGGTCGTTCCGGAATTGGTGGCGTAGGCGACCAGAATATTCCTCATCGCATTTCTCCCTGGCAGTCCGAATGTCGTTCATGGCGCTGTTGGCGTGTGTCGCCACCAAGTTAGTTTATCAAGAATGCGCGAAACGGAAAGTGGATCGATGGACCAGACGAACAGGGTCACGTAATACGGTCCTCGATCTCCCAGGCATGGTCGAGCACGTGCCAGGCCACGCGGCGCACGTAGTAGCGGGGCGTCCAAAGGACACCACCGCGTGGCCCACGTGCAGGCATCTCGCCGCGTGACGCTGCTGCCAGCGCGTCCAGGATCGCCTGCCGGGTGTGGGCAAGCACCTCGTCTGGTTTCATCTCTTCACTCTTCTTTGGCTTCCAGGCCAGCCGCGCCAGGTAGCCCACATCAGCAGCGAGCGCATGTTGGACGATATGCTCCAGGTCCCGGCCACCCCCGCGGGGGCCTTTGCGCAATTCCTTCCCAGTGGCTGCCTGCACCGCCGCATCAAACGCCTGCCAGCACGTCTGCAACAGGGCTTGATAACGCTTCAACGCGGCCGCGTCGACCGGTCGTGTATCGCTGGATGGGGCGAGGTTGGGCGCGCCGAAATCGGTGGCTGCGTTGCCCGTGAGCCGCTCGATCACGACGAAAGCTGACACACCGGCCGGCGCGTGGAACCCGAGCCGGGCTGGGTCGAGCACGCGACCGTAACGCGGCCCGCAATCGAACAGTGCCTGCAGCGCCGCTCCCTCGTCGCGCCCGCTCCGGCACCAGCCCGGCCAGTCGATCGCGCTGGCAAACGTCCGTTTCTCTCCGATCTCGAGGTACACGTCGATGCCGTTAGAAGTTCGTGCCATCCGTTGTTCTCTCCAAAGCCCATGCGAGAACAGCATTCTGCGCATGCAACAGGTATTCCTTTGCCTCGTAGACGCAGCAATAGGGCGAGTCCATCACCTCAGCATCGACCTCCTCGCCACGATGGACGGGCGGACAGGGCAGAAACAAACCGGCATCATCTCGTTGCGTTGTCCAGGGGGACACATTTGAGATGGTCGCGCGTCTCCTCGGCGATGCGCCAACCACCCGCCGCGCGGACCTTCGCAAGGGTGCTCTGGCGTGATTGATGCCCATCGTCAAGGATCAGCACGCCCTCGGGTTTTGTGATCCGGTGCACCTCCCTCAGAAAGGTGGAGGGCTCTCGTAGCGCGAAGAACATATCCAGGGCGCAGACCATATCCGCTATCCGGTCGGGGAGACCGGTGTCATAACCCTTCGCCAGCACCGGCACAATATTGTCCAAAGCGTGTGCCGCCATTTGACGCTTGACCGCCTCGATAGCTAGTGGTTGGACATCCAGCGCATAGACGTTTCCGCCGCGATCCACGAGTTTGGCGAAGCGGATGGTGTACCGTCCCGGACCGCAGCCGTAATCGACGACGGTCATGCCTGCGCGAATGCCGAAAGCAGTCACCCGTTTGTCGATCGTCGGGTAGACCAGGTCTTTGAGTGCCATGATGGCACTCATCAGCCGGAAGGCGATATCCGGCATTCGATCTCTGCTCGTTATCCTCATTGATCTACCCCCGTCACCGGATGAGCCAGAACGGCGCCAGTTGTTGGGCCGCGCGCTACATGGGTTTCACACGGGCCACCAAAAAGATTCACGTGGCGCAGTCGGTTGAAAGTCCAACCGTTCCAACTCCAGATAGTGCAAGGTCGCTCGTTCCAGTAAGGAAAAGTCCTCGGGATTGTCACGGTTCAGATTCATCGGCTCCTTGAGCACAATTGGCGGGTTGCTCATAAAGCGCGGCTTGCCGAGCACGTTTTGTGAGGAGGCATGCAGCATAAACGGGTGCACAATCACAAAGTCGCCCGCGTTGCCCGTGACTTCCTCAAACTGGGTGCACTGGCTGATCAGCTCCTGGAACTTGAAGTCATTGGGATGAACTCCTTCGGGATGCTCGTAGAGATAGCGCGCCACAACACGCGCCGAGTCGGGCGCGATAAACGTGGCGCCGCCCTGGTGGTACACGTCCGACCATAGGACGATAGGCAACAGGGCCTGTTCGCGGCTGTCGAGGAAATGTCTGAAGTAGCTGCCATCCTTGTGCCAACCTGTGACCTGGGGGGATGGCGGTTGCCAGGGTTTATCGATGCCCCTGTGGAAATTGACGATGAAGGCATCTGACCAGATAAACGAGTTGATCGAGGTGAAGTGGCCGGGGCCAAGCCCCATGACCTGGGTCTCCAGGCGATCCTCACCGCCGATCACGTCCATGAGGGCAGCCCACGCTTTTGGCGCAAGCTCGCGCACCGGCAATTGATTCTTGTGATCCAGCCAAACGATGTCCTTCTGCCACGTGCTCGGATCATGCTTGTCGTAGCCAAGCCGGTCGTACGCCTCGTCGATCCAGCGGTTGGCGATGCTGGTCTCCAAACAATCCTTCACCACCAGATAACCTTTGTCGAGAAAACTCTGCACCTGCTCTTCGGTCAAGACGTTATAACTACCCATGTGTCACTACCTCCCCTACAATACAAAACTCGAATCGACCCAGCGCAGTATAGCAGCCCACCCGGCCCTGTTGCACGTCAATGGCATATCGCGGCAGAGCTGCGCCTAACGACGAGCTTCAGCCGCCACCGGTTGAGGCGAAAACCACGAAGTGACTCCTGATAGAGAGGTATACAGATGTGCGTCGTACACGGCGCTGAACGCAACGAAGAGCGCGCCGGTGAGCGCGACACACACCTCGATGGTAAGCATGAGCAGCGGGCGAAGCAGGGCGATGCCACTCGCCTCAACCAGCGCAGGCACCATCATCCGTTGTGCCAGCAGCACGGGCAGCGCTACCAGCAAGCCATTCGAAAGATAGACTGCCAGCATGAGGAATCCGATATGCCTGGCCACAGTCCAACTGTGGGCAATGGCAAGACGGGTGCTTTCAACCAGTGGGGACACAATCCCTTGCGATTTCACTGCCGCCACGACGCGGAATCGCAGCAACAGCTCCGCCGCAAACGTCCACGCAAGCCCAGCCAGGCCCGCCAGCCACACGGCGCCTTTGTCGCTATTTAGCACGGGTCGCCCGCAGCCGGTCGGGCTCAATCCGGCATACAACTGCCCTCTGCAAGCAGCTTGTTCCGCAGAGAGATGCTCCCGGCCAAGTGACGTGAGCAGCGGCACATCCGGCTGTAAAGACACCAGGTATGGAGGGTACGAGGTGGCCTTACGGACCGTGTGTGCAATGTCGTCCACATCAACCCCACAGACGGTTAGCCGGTCCGGCTCCAGCGGCAGGCTGCTCAGCAACGCGCCGGTCCCGGCCTGGCCGACCGCCATCAGTAACCGGTAGAACACGGCGCCCAGCACCAGCGCAGACCCGCAAGTGAGGATGGCGTGCCCGGCACGGCACGGCTGGCCCTTCACTCGGATATTGGCAGCAGGTTTTTGGGTATGCCACAAAGTCGTCGAGGTAATGGCTGCCTGCGCCAGGACCAGTGGGAGCCATGCACCCGTGCTCAAGACCTGCAGCAACCATTGCAGGGCCGCCGGGTTACAGGATGCACCTAACACACGGAACGCATCTGCGCCGAGGGCGCTGGTGAGTGGCAGCGCCTGTTGATACAGCCGGCATACGACCTGGCGGTAGGGGAGCATCAGCGGATTGAGCGCGGCATCCGCCAGCAATCCTATTCAGCTTAGCATAAGTTGCTTTACAGGTAAGCCGGCGGCATGAACAAAACTCAGCAGCAAATCCGGTCTGCGACGCAAGCGGGAGAAGCCTTGATTCAGCCGCTGGCGCATCTCTTCTGCGTT
>JAMDDR010000417.1 GCA_023488685.1 Chloroflexota bacterium
ATCCGCGGGCTGGTGTATTACACACAGGAGGACTATACGCAGGCCGTGGATGACTTCACACAGGCGATCACCATAAAACCGGGTTATATGATTGCCTATTACAACCGCGCCACGGCCTATCTCGCGCGGCGAGAATTCGAGCAAGCCCTCGCCGACTATAACGAGGCATTAACACTCGACCCCGACTACGCATTCAGCTACTATGGGCGCGGCCGCGTTTACCAGCTCACCGACCGAAATGATGAGGCCATTGTAGATTTCCGCATGTTCCTCAGCCTGAGCAACGATACCTACTGGCGACAACAGGCACAGGAACGCCTGACCGAGCTGGGCGCAGAGTAAACGCGTATTGGCTTATTCTCTCAGTCTCTCAGCCCGTGCCAGACCCGCTCCGGCGTCAGTGGAATCTGGTAGAAGCGTTTCCCTGTGGCGTGATATACCGCGTTGGCTACTGCCGGCGCGACGCCATCCATGGGGATCTCGGCGACAGCCTTTGCACCGAATGGGCCCGATGGTTCGTAGGTTTGCACCAGGATCGCCTGCAGTTCGGGCGTTTCGTCGGCGCTAAAGATGCGATACGGCCCGAGGCGGGTGTTCAAGAGCCGGCCCTGGTGGTCATAGACCATCTCTTCACACACGCCGTACCCCAGAGCTTGCAGGTTTCCCCCTTCGATCTGGCCGCTGGCGGTGGCGGGATTGATGGCGACGCCACAGTCCACGGCCATGACCAGGCGCTTGACCGTGATTTCGCCAGTTTCGATGTCAACCTCGACGTCCGCAAATTGAGCGCCGAAGGGCGGCGGCGAGTCATAGCTCATATGCGAGGCGGTCGCCATGATCTGGTGCTGATTTTCCTGGTGTGTGGCGAAGAGCGCCACCTCCTGCAGGGAGATACGGCGGCCGTCGGGTGCCCACGCGCTGCGTTCGCGCAGTGTGATGTCTTGTGGCCGCACGTCTACATCCTTCACCTGTCTGTTGAACATATGGGCGGCAGCTTCCTTGACCTGTTCGCGCACCTGTTCGGCAGCTTTCTTGGCTGCGCCGCCGCTGATGAAGGTGGTGGACGACGCATACGCTCCCGTGTCGAAGGGTGTGAAATCCGTGTCCGACGAGTACATGATCACATCTTCCAACGGCACGCCCAATGTCTCAGCTACGATCTGACCGATGACCGTGTCGCTCCCGGTGCCTATGTCTGTCGCACCGCACAGCACGTTGAAAGAGCCGTCGTCGTTCATCTTGATGCTGGCGGCACCCATATCGAGGCCGGCGATGGCTGTGCCATGCATGCACGCGGCCACACCAATGCCGCGGCGGATGTGCGGGCGTTGGGGGTCGATGCGCAGGTGGTCGCGCTCGTGCCAGCCGATGGCGGCCATGCCCTGCTGCATGCATTCTTCGAGCGCAGCCGTCTTGATGGTCTGCTCAAAGCCTTCGCGTGCTTCGCCCAAAGCCTTTGCCAAAGGTAATGGGTCGCCCACATGCACCCAGTTCTGGCGCCGGAACTCGATTGGGTCCATCTGGTAGTGCTGCGCAGCCTCATCCATCAGACACTCCAGCGCAAACTCAGCTTGTGGCGCGCCATAACCGCGGAATGCCCCTGGGGTGGGGATGTTGGTATAGACGATGTCACAGTCGAACTCCATGTTCGGACAGCGGTAGGTGCTTAACCCGCGCAACCCGCTGACCGTCTGCACGGTGATGCCGTGCGTGCCGTAAGCGCCCGTGTTGCCCAGCACGTACAGGCGTAAGGCATGCAGTTTGGGGCCATCCTTGAATCCGGCCCTGAAGATGACCTTTTGCGGGTGGCGCGACCGGGCTGACGTGAACTCCTGTTCGCGCGTGTACTCAAAGCGCACCGGACGGCCGGTGGCCAGGGTGAGATGCGCACACAGGTCCTCGATCAACATCTCCTGTTTGCCACCAAACCCGCCGCCGATGCGTGGCTTGATCACACGGATGCGCTTGACGGGCAGGCCGATCAGGGGCGCAACCATGCGCCGCACGTGGAAAGGTACCTGTGTGCTGGTGCGAATCACCAGCCGGTCATCCTCATCCCACCAGCTCATGCAAATGTGCGGTTCGATACTGGCCTGCTGCACCTGCTGCACGTGGTATTCGCGCTCAAGGACGAAATCGCTTTCCTCAAACCCACTCGCGATGTCGCCGACCAGCGCGTGCGCGCGCGCGACGAGATTGCGGGAGGCATCTTTGATGCCGATTGCATCTGGCTCGTCGTGGATGGTCGGCGCGCCGGGCTGCATCGCCTGCTCTGGGTCGAAGATCGCAGGAAGCGGCTCGTAATCGACTTCGATTAGCGCCAGCGCGCGCTGTGCGATCTCAAACGTTTCCGCGGCAACCACGGCAACGCGGTCGCCGACGTGGCGCACTTTGTTGTCAAGGCTCACCTGGTCGTATGGGGGTGGGTTTGGGTATGACTGCCCGCCGGAGGCATATACGACGCGCGGCACGTCCTTATAGGTCAGCACGGCATGCACACCCGGCAAGGCTTTGGCTTTTTCGGTGCGGATGTCGCGGATACGCGCGTGCGCGTGCGGGCTGGTCAACATGGCGGCGTACAGCATGCCCGGCATGGGGTAATCGTCGGTGAAGGCCGGCTTGCCCTGCGCCAGCTTGGCTGCATCGACTTTTTTCTCCGCTTTTCCCACGACGCTGGTGTGTGGCTCGGGTGCGACGGCAAATTGGAGATTGCGGCCCAGAGTACTGGGCGAGATTGGAGATTGGGTCAAGGTTTTGGCCTCGCCCCGTTCGCCTTGTCTCCCTTGCTCCCCCTCTCCCGCGCTCCCCTTCTTCCACGACACATCACCCACGTTCGGCGGCGCGACGGGGGTGTCAGGGGGGATGACGCGCTTGAAGGCGGGGGGCAATTCGTCCCTGGCGTCGCCGCGCAGGATGGCTGCGGCGTTGAGCACGGCCTGCACGGGCTTCACGTAACCGGTACAGCGGCAGAGCACGCCACTGATGGCCTCGCGCACTTCGGCCTCGCTGGGGTTGGGATTCTGGTCCAGCAGTGCTTTTGCCGCCAGCAATTGCGCCGGTGTGCAGTAGCCACATTGGATGGCGCCGTTCTCGATGAACGCCTGCTGCAGCACGCTCAACTGTGCGCGACTGCCCAGTGACTCGACCGTCGTGATTTCGGCGCCGTCGGCCTGGGCGGCCAGCATCACACAGGTGTTCACGAGCCGAGAGACCTCCAAGAACTCCGAGGTCTCGGAAGTCTTCTTCATCAGTACCGCACATGCGCCGCATTCACCCGTTTCGCAGCCATGCTTCACGCTGAAGTAGCCTGCGCGCCGCAGCACCGTAAGGAGGGTCTCATTGGCTTCGACATGCAGTTCCTTAACAACACCGTTGATTGTAAGATGAATTACCATCGTTTTCGCCTTTCACGATCAGGCCTTTGCGCCACGGATGGAGCATTTCGTTTCGATCGAGAGATGGAACGATTATATTCGTGGCCAAAGTCCCATGCTGGTGCGTGTGTATCATTGCCATATGCAATACCGCACTCTTGGGAAAACCGGGCTGCGCATCTCCGTCCTGGGCTATGGTGCTTCGCCGTTGGGGAGCGTATTCCGTGACATTGACGAGTCTGAAGGCATCCGCGCGGTGCACACGGCGATTGACCTGGGTATCAACTTTATCGATGTGTCGCCTTATTATGGTTTGACGAAGGCGGAGCGTGTGTTGGGCAAGGCTCTCAGGACCATCCCGCGCGACCACTACTATCTCGCGACAAAAGTGGGGCGTTACGGCGTCGAGGTGTTTGACTTCTCGGCCAAACGCGTGACTGGCTCCGTCGACGAGAGCCTCAAACGACTGGGTGTCGACTATGTCGACCTGATCCAGTGCCACGACATCGAGTTTGGGTCGTTACAGCAGGTGGTGGACGAGACGATCCCGGCGCTGGAACGAATGCGCGAGCAAGGCAAGGTACGCTTTATCGGCATCACCGGACTCCCGTTGAAGATTTTCCCTTATGTGCTCGACCGCGTTGCCGTCGATACGATTCTTTCCTATTGCCATTACGGGCTGAACGACACAACGTTAGCTGACCTGGTGCCGTATCTGCAGCAGAAGGACGTCGGTGTCATCAGCGCCTCGCCGCTGGGGATGGGTTTGTTGACCCGGCAGGGTGCGGCTGACTGGCACCCCGCCTCAGGCGAGGTCAAACTGGTTTGCGCGAAGGCCACGGCCTTCTGCAATTCCAGGGGCGTTGACATCGCAAAACTCGCCGTGCAGTTTGCGCTTGCCAACCAGGATATTCACACGACGCTGGTGGGTACCGCCAACCCGGACAACCTGAGGAAGAACGTGGAGTGGATCGAACAACCCATTGATCACCAGTTGCTTGAGGAAGTATTCGGAATCCTCAAACCGATTCAACAGCAGACTTGGCCGAGTGGACGGCCGGAGAATCATTAGAATCATGAAAACGATCACGCTTGACCAGCCTTTCCAATTCTCACTTGGCGACACACAACCCCCGGACAAGCCCAGCGCAAACGAGGCGCTGGTGCGCGTGCACCGAGTCGGTATCTGCGGCAGTGATATCCATGCCTACCGTGGGCGCCAACCATTCTTCAGTTATCCGCGCATCATCGGGCATGAACTGGGCGTGGAAGTGGTAGAGGTAGGCCCAAACGACCGCGGGATTCATGCCGGCGATCGCTGCTCTGTCGAGCCGTATCTGAACTGTGGGCACTGCATCGCGTGCCGGCACGGCAAGTCAAACTGCTGCACCAGCTTGCAGGTGCTCGGCGTTCACACTGACGGCGGCATGCGCGAATACATCAAAGTGCCAATCAACAAGCTGCATCAGTCGGCGAAGCTTTCGCTGGATCAGCTTGCCCTGGTCGAGACGTTGGGCATCGGTTCACACGCGGTGGACCGCGCCATGCTTGGCAGCGGTGAGTTTGCCCTGGTAATCGGCGCCGGTCCCATCGGCCTATCCGTCATACAGTTCGCAAAGCTAGCCGAGGTGAAGTTGATCGTGTTGGACGTGAACGAGCAGCGATTGGCGTTCGCTCGCCAGCAATTCGGCGTCGACTACATAGTGAACGCCAAGGATAACCCGCTGGATAAGGTCAGCGAAATCACGAACGGCGATCTGCCGACGGTGGTGTTCGACGCCACAGGCAGTGTCGAGTCGATGACGGGAGCGTACCAGTATGTGGCCCACGGCGGGCGCCTGGTCTATGTCGGATTGGTGCAGAGCGACATCACGTTCAACGATCCGCACTTCCACCGGCGGGAAATCACACTGTTTGCCAGCCGCAACTCATTGCCGTCCAACTTCACACGCATCATCGCGCTGATGGAGTCCGGGCAGGTGAGTACGACCCCGTGGATTACGCACCGTGCTTCTTATGCGGAAATGGTTGAATGCTTCCCGCAGTGGCTCGCACCCGAGGCCGGGTTGATCAAGGGATTGGTTGAGTTTTAACGTTACACGTAGACGGTCTACGCGTAAGGTTACTGTAGGACGCCGGGTGTCTGTATCACGCTGTTCGCGTGCCGCCCGGCGTCTTCCAGTGTGCCCGCGTGCGTCTCAGACATTCACTGTGCCTGGCTTGTCCTCGCGCGCGGATTTTAGTAGCGCGACGATGGTCGCGACGTTGGCGCGACTGTCGGCCAGGCTGATGCGGGGGGATTTACCATCCAGGATGGCAGAGGCAATATCCTCAACCTCGCCCAGGTAAAGCTCCTCTTTGTCGCTGGCGATGGTCTGAACGTCGTCGCCGCGTGTCAGCAGGATTTGCCCAACCGGGTTTGGCTTGAATGGGCGTGGCACGCTGAGGGTGGCTTCACTGCCGACAATCTCGATATGGGTGCGGAAGGGTGCGCGGAAGCCACTGTCGATCTGAGCGTACACGTCGCCGGGGAAGCGCATCTGGCCGTTAAAAGTCTCGTCGACACCGCTACGGCTGGTCACCTGCCACCCAAACACCTCAGTAGGCTCTGCGCCGGCGATAAAGCGCGCATAGCTGATTGGGTAACAGCCCACATCCCATATACTGCCACCGGCCAGTTCCTTGTTCAGGCGAATGTCATCCTCGCGCGCGATGTTGAAGGTGAAAGCGCCACGCACGAGGCGCAGTTTACCGATGGCGCCACTGTCGACCAACTCTTTGGCTTGTAATGTTTGAGGGTGGTGGCGGTACATGAATGCTTCGGTCACAAACACACCGTGGCGTTTCGCCGCAGCGGCGATCGCATCGACCTCGTCCACTGTCACCGCCAGCGGCTTTTCGCACAACACGTGCTTGCCCGCCTGTGCAGCTTTTATCGTCCATTCGGCGTGCATGCTGTTGGGTAGCGAGTTATAGATCACGTCGATTTCCGGGTCGGCGAGCAGGGCTTCATAGCTGCCGTAGGCGCAGGGAATCTCCCATTTTTGTGCGTACGCCTCGGCGCGCGCCTGGTCGCGACTCGCCACAGCCACCAGGCGATTGCGCGGCGACATGCGCAGCGGCGGAATGACGGAACGGTTGATGTGCGCAGTGCTCAACAGACCCCATCGTAGAACGCGTGTGCTCATTTCAATCTCCTTGGTGAATCATTTTAGTCGTTCGCGAAAACGTGCGGCGTCGTCCCACATTGCTGTGTTGTTGAAGAGTACCCACGCGTCATCAAATCCGGCGGCCAGTTGCAGTACCTGGTCAAGTTCCTCGTCGCTGTAACGATAATCGTAACTGCCGCGTCCATGCAAGCGGAGGTAACACGTCCCCGTGGTGACTGGATGCCGGTCGAATGGATCGACGCAGTCAAGCAGATCGAGTTCGGCACACAGTTCGGCAATCAATTCTGCCGGCCACTCGCCCCGTGGCTCCCAGGTAAAGCGCAGTCCCTGCCGTTCCGGTGGCCCAGCCACCTCGCCGAAAAAACGGCGCAAGTTGCGCACGTTGCCCGGTGCCGGTGTGAAAGAGGCGGGGCATTGAAAGACCACGTATGCCGCGCGCATGCCCAATGCCACTTCACGCGTGCGCTCCCATGCGACGCGCACTTCGTCTGAGGGCTTGAAAGAGCCGTAATGGCTCATCTTCTCGGGCGGAATCTCCTGCCCGGTGCGGCGGTAGGTTGGACTGTACGGGGAATGGGTGATGAGTTGCCATGCTTTCATCGTGAAGGCAAACGACTGAGGCGCCACCAAACGCCAGTGCTGCACGGTCTTTACCTGTGGAGGCTTGTAGAACGTCGCCTGCACCTCCACCACGTCGAGCTGCTCGAAGCAGATGGCTTGCCGTTGCGGGAAGCCGGCACACCCAATGCGGACCATATCTCTCACTTACTCCTGCACATAGGACTCATTGCCTCGCGCTCGGGCAATCCAGCCTGTGCGTCCCTCGGCTGTTCGGACACGTTGCCACTGGCAGCCCTGATTGTCGGGTGACGTCGGCGGGCCGATGGCGGTCAGGCGGGTGCCCGGCATAAAAACGATCCGGTCGATCCACTCACTGCTCGTGGAGGGTTGTTGGCGGAACCGAATGCCCGATGATGCCGTGACCCAGACGGGTCGTTCAACCGTGTCCACTGGTGGCTGTTCACCCAAGTACCGTTCATCGCCGATGCCGAAGGCCACCCATCCATTGCGGCCGTCTGGGGCTCGAACCTGTTGCCAGCGGTATGAGCCAGCTCCTGCTGGGGTGGGATTGCCGATCGCAATGAGTGAGGTACCATGCGGAAAGACCACCCGGTCGATCCATGAGCCATCGTCGAGCGCTGGCTGGCTGCGGAATCTCAGCCCGGCTGGAGCGATGACCCAAACGGTGTGTTCGCTGGGGTGAGGTTCCAACGGGCCTGTCCAGTCGAAGCGAGCGATAGCATCCCACAATGGTGTGTTGCGGGCGGCTTGCCAGCTCCAGAAGGTTACGGCCGGCAAGTCCAACGTGCGCGCGCGTTGCATGAAACGGGTGACCTGATCGGGTGTGGCGCTCCAGTTCGCTTCACCGTAGGCTGAGCCGATCGGGAGATAGATAAGAAACGGCCAGCGGCTGCGATACTGGCGTAGCGATTCGTCCAGGTTTGGCTCCGGTTCGCCCTGCACCCAATACATCTGCGGCATGGCGACATCACACCGGCTCATGAATGCGTCCCAGGGCAAATTGGGATGCACGCCAGGGAAGCGGTGTGAAGCGGCTGCAAGCGTGACACCAGGGATGCTCTGCCGAAGCCGTTCCATATACTGGCGCGCATCGTCGTTGTCTCCGCGGTAAGTGAAGATGGGATGGCCGCTGTTTTCGAAATCGATCATGAACCCACTTAGCCCAAACGACTGCACGCGCTGTATGGCCGTATCCGCTTCCGCCAGCGCGATACGCTCAGACGGATTGCGCGGGTTCCGGCCATAAACGAACTGCCATCCCCACACATCTATCCCCGATGTCTTCAGTGCGGCGATGGCGGCCGTCGTCATTGCCTCCGCCTGGGCGTCGGCAGGGAACGTGGTGGCGCCATCGGCAACCTTCACGACGATGTGCAGCAGGCCTGCCGAGACGGCTGCTTGCGCGATACGCTGCGCATTACCCCCATCCGTACGCTCGATCTGCCAGATAATCACGCCCTTGCCTTGTAACATCATTCACCTCCGAACGTGTCTCCAGGTGTTGCGTCATTAGCTGCGATGTGTGCGTTTTACATACTGTGTGGCCGATTGTAGCCGACGCGGCTAGAGCGAATCTGCTGATAGGGCCTGTGGATCATCGTCGACAGATGCCGGCTCGTCTGCTGAAAACAGGGTGCCATCGGTCACAGGTGGGTTCGTTGGCTCAGTACCGGGGGCTGCTTCTTCTGTTGTGGCTGACGGTACCACGGGCGGTGGCTTGATGACTGCACGGGCGAAGATCAGGTAACCGGTATGTGCCACCATGCGGTCGCGCGGGCGCAAACGTTCGGCCACAGGTTTGTAGCCACGCAGGATGACCTCTTCAACCTCGATCATGCCAAACCCGTACTGGCCCATGGCATCCATGCCCCGCAGGATATCCTGAACCTGGTTGGTGGTTGGGACGAGTGACCCGAAGAAGCCGCCATGCTTGAGCACGGCGCGTGCCTGGGTCAGGCATGTCTGAGGCGCCGGCATATCGATGAACACCGCATCGACCGGTTCGTCCACGCGAAAGCCCTGGGTGGCGTCGTCATGAATGAACGTCACGTACTGTTCCAACCCTACGCGCGCCATGTTGCGCTGTGTGAGCGCGATGAAGTCTTCGCGGATTTCCTGGCTGTATACGCGCCCGGCGGGCATCACGGCTTGTGCCAGCGCCAGCGTCAAACCTCCACTCCCACAACCGGATTCCAGTACGCGAGTGCCTGGCTTGATGTTCAATCGCATCAGGATATAGGCGCTGTCCTTTGGAAAGATCACCTGTGAGCTGCGTTTGATGTGGCGGATCAGGTCTGCCGTGCTGGGTGGAACAACCAGGTAAGGATGTCCTAATGAAGAGTGAACGATGCTGCCCCATTCACGCCCGATGATGGCATCATGCAGGATGAAACCGTGGTGAGTTTCAAATTTTCGGCCGGCCTGGATCACAATCATGTGCTCTTTACCAGCATTGTCGATTACGAGGGCAATGTCACCGTTATTTATCATGACAGGGATTCTCTGTGAGATCTGTTCGAATCAGATGATTCGGAATGAGGGTTCTCGTTAGGGTTCTCGTTGTGCAATCTGCGGATACGAACTACTGTTGTTCCAGTAATCCGCGGATGCGCGCGGCGACCATCTCGATGGCGACTTCATTGTGACCGCCTTCGGGGATGATTACGTCGGCAAAGCGTTTGCTCGGCTCTACGAACTCCATATGCATCGGCCGTACCGTGGCCAGGTACTGCTGGATGACCGATTCGAAGGTGCGCCCGCGCTCGTTGATATCGCGCTGCAGGCGACGAATCAGGCGAATATCGGCATCCGTATCGACGAATATTTTTACGTCAAAGAGGCGGCGCAAGTCGGGTTCTGCGAAGATGAGGATGCCTTCCACCAGGATGATGGGCGCAGGTTCGACGTGGAGCGTCTGCTGGGTGCGCAGGTGGATGGTGAAATCATAGACGGGAATGGCGACAGCCTGTCCTGCCACCAGTTGCTTGAGTTGCCTGATGATCAGCGACGTCTCAAGGGAGTCGGGGTGATCGTAATTGGTCTTGCGCCGTTCCTCCAGTGACAGGTGTGGTTGGTGTTTGTAGTAGGCATCGTGTGGAATGTAGGCGATATGTTCCTGGCCGACGCATTGCAAGATGCGCCGGGCGATGGTGGTCTTCCCCGAGCCAGTGCCGCCGGCAACGCCGAAAATGACAGGACGCATGTATTACCTCACATTGCCCGCGTTCAGCACTGTATTCAAATCCTTATCGCCACGCCCACTCAGGTTCACCAGCAGGATGGCATCGCGGGACAGCTCAGGCGCCCGGCGGATGACCTCTGCCACGGCATGCGAGGACTCCAAAGCAGGGATGATACCTTCGAGCCTGCACAACGTGTGAAAGGCGTTCAGCGTCGCTTCGTCCGTCGCATTCGTGTATTCGACACGGCCGAGGTCACGCAGGTAGACATGCTCCGGCCCGACGCCAGCGTAGTCCAATCCCGCCGATACCGAGTGCGTCTCTGCAATTTGCCCATCGTCGTTTTGCAGAACGTAGGTTTTCATGCCCTGAAACACACCGATTTTGGATTTTGGATTTTGGATTTTGGATTGGGAATGGGTTTGGGATTGACCCTGGAGAGCAGATGTACTGTTCGAAAATCCAAAATCGGAATTCGCAAATCGGGCGGCGTGTTTGCCGGTCTCGATGCCCAGCCCGCCGGCTTCGACGCCGATGAGCTTGACCTGATCCTGGAGAAATGCGTTGAATATGCCGATGGCGTTGCTGCCGCCGCCGACGCACGCGATCACTTCATCAGGCAATCGGCCCACCTGCGCCAGCATTTGTGCGCGGGCCTCGGTCCCAATGATCGACTGGAAATCGCGGCAAATCATCGGATACGGGTGAGGCCCGAGCGCACTCCCGATGATGTAATACGTATCTTGCACGTTGGCCACCCAATCGCGTATCGCTTCGTTGACCGCATCTTTCAACGTTCTGGAGCCACTCTCCACGCCGCGTACTTCAGCACCCAGCAACTGCATGCGATAAACGTTTGGTTGCTGGCGTGCCATATCGACGGTGCCCATGTACACCACGCATTGCAGGTCGAGCAATGCGCAAGCCGTCGCGGTGGCGACACCATGTTGTCCAGCGCCTGTCTCGGCGATGATGCGGCGCTTGCCCATGCGTTTTGCCAGCAAGGCCTGCCCTAACGCATTGTTGATCTTGTGGGCGCCGGTGTGGGCGAGGTCCTCGCGTTTCAGGTAGATCTGCGCGCCGCCGAGGTGTTCACTCAACCGTCGTGCATAGGTCAGCGGTGTGGGTCGCCCCACATAGGTTGCCAGCAGATGGTTAAACTCTGCGCGGAAAGTTGGGTCGTCGCGCAATTCTTCGTAAGCCTCGATCAGGTCGTCCAGCGCCGGCATCAATGTTTCGGGGACGTAACGACCGCCGTAGTCGCCGAACTTGCCGTGCGAGTCAGGTAGAGCAGGTAATTGTTGTGTCTCTGTTTCCATCTTATTTCACGTGTCGCGAACTGCAGCAACGAACGCCCGCACTTTATCATGATCCTTCCGGCCGGGGGTGGCTTCGACGCCACTGGCGACGTCCACCCCCCATGGTTTTGCGGCGCGGATTGCTGCACTCACGTTTGTTGGCGTTAACCCGCCGGCAAGGAGCAGGCGGTACTGTCTGGCCAGGATTGCGGCGAGTGATGTATCGGCACGCATGCCGCTGCCACCGTACAGGGTAGGGTGGTCGGCATCCAATAGCACATCAGGTGCTTTTGGATTGGATGAGGACGATAACCTGATGACATATGGGAGCAGGCTCGTTTCATCCGCTCGACGGACCGCCTTATAAGCACGGCCGTTGAGGGCATGTACGTGTTCGGGTGGCTCGTCACCGCTGAGTTGAGCCAGGTCAAGCCCAGCCGTATCGAGCACATGCAGAATGTGCGCCGTCGATTCGTTTACGAATACACCGACGGTGACAATGGTGGGGCGCGACGTTCTTATCTCCCGCACGATGGTTCGCACATCCTCCGGTGTGACGTAACGCGGACTCTTGCGGTAGAAAATGAACCCCAGCATGTCGGCGCCCGCAGCCACGGCGCAGCGTGCGTCGTCGACGTTGGTGATACCGCAGATTTTTACGGTTGGCATACCGATCCCTCGAATGTCGCTACGCGACCCCGGTCTGGCCCAGGCCGGTGAGACTCATCTCGCGCGGGTGTTCGATGGCGAATGAGAACGGAAGCTCGTACGTAGTTCCTGGCGGAAGGTCAAGTTCCCATTTCAATACATTCAAGTCTGTCTGCTCGGTTGGCTTGACGGGTGTCTCATGCAACCGGATCTTGATGTCCTCGTGCAGCGAAACCGGCATCTGGTCCATCACGAGCACATGCGCAGGGGTGGGCAGGTTGTTGGTGAGCTTGACCTTGTAACCGATCACGATTCTGCGTGTGTTGCCGAAGACAGTCTTGCTGGTGGCGCGTTCCATCAATTCGCGCTCGACTTTGATGCGATCTTCAACGCCGAGTTGCGCCTCGAATGTTTCGCCCGGCGCCACGACGCGCGTAATTTGCATGCTGCCAACGTATTCGTCGCCATGGAAGATTTGTGCCTTGCCCGGCAGCAACAACACAGTTGAATCGTTTTGAATCTTCGCCCGCAGATATGCCTCCAGGGCGAGTTTCGGCGCGATGACGTAATCCAACTTGGCGCCCAATGCGAGCGTGGTCACCGTCGTTTTGTGAGGCGAACCGTCTGACGGAACGGCCACCGGCCGCGCCGTATGATAGGTGACTGCCGCGCCATTCGACTCGACCTCGGCTTCAATCATGGCGACATCCGGCAATGCACCCGTGTCATACCGAGATGCCGGCTCAATGGGCGCTGGTTGCATGATGGACGCTGGTTTTGCTGCGCGCAATGTCATGGCCGGCGCCGGCGCGGCGATGGGCTGCGGAGGCTTGTAGCGGTCCACATACCATGGCGTGAGTTTGGGGATAGTCATGCTTTTTGCCGGGCGTGCGGTCGACAGTGCCAACTGAACCGCCGGCCAATCCTCGCCACTCGCCTGGCGGACCTGTGCAAGATACATGACGGTGACCGTATCATTCACCAGCCGCATGTCATAAAGCGGCTCCCAGGATGCTGCGGGAACCGCGTACGTGACCTCCAGTTGTAGCTCCGTTTCGGCTGTTGCTTCCACGGTGACCTGGATCTCGCGCCACTCCGTCGCGGTGGTGGACTGGGCCTGGCTTAAGCGCGCCTCAACCGCCTGAATCTCTTTTGAAAGTTCGCGGCGCCTCTTGGCGATATCGCGGCGTTGTGCCTTGGCCATGCTTAGCTCTTCCGCCAGGTATTGGGTCACGGGTCGCAGGGCCTCGATGTTTGCTGTTCCGGTGGCGAAGGCTTTTGCAAAACGCTCGCCGCTGTGTTGCCGCAACGTTTTGAGTAACTGGACCTGGCCGGCGCGTGTGGCGTCTTCGTCAGCCAGGATTTTGTCCTGCTCGCGTAACGTGTCGAGTTGCTGCTCTAAAGCCATGGCATCGGCGTCCGGTGTTTCCTTGACGTAGCGGGTGCTGACATCGACGCCCATGATGCGCACACCGGTGCCTTTGCCACTGGCGCGTACCGAGTCGGTGTCCAGCGAGCGGGGGATATTGGCGATGGCCAGTGTATGCTCACCAGGTGTGAGGTGAGCGTTACCCTGCCGGGTGACACGAGCTTTGTTCGTGTAAACGGTCACGGATACAATAGGAGCCTCAAGGTTCGTCATGATCGTCCTCCCTGTATGTTGCTCAACCGCCACAAGGAACATGAGCCAGTGCGCGAACCTGGCCGGCGATGTTGCCCGCTGTGATGATCGATTCACCCACCAGTACGGCGCGCGCGCCCATTGCTGAAACGACAGCCACATCGCCGGGCGTAAAAATGCCGCTCTCCGATACGATCAGAGGCGTTGGGTGGAGTGCGGTTGCTGGATCCTTGCTGCTGTCCTCCGTACGCCGGCTCGTACGCCGGCTGTTGGCAATCAACCGCGCGCACCTTTCTGTTGTGCGGATATCCGTCGCGAATGTGCGCAGGTCGCGATTGTTCACGCCGATGACGCGCGCGCCTAAGCGCAATGCCCGCTCCGTCTCGGCCTCGTCGTGCACCTCCACCAGTGGGACCAGACCCAGTTCGAGCGCCAGGGTGTGCAAGACCTCCAGCGTTGCGTCATCCAGCGCCGCTACGATCAGTAACGCGGCATCTGCGCCGGCTGCGCGCGCCTCGTAAAGCTGGTACTCGTCAACGATGAAATCCTTTCTCAGCACAGGGATGCGAACGGCCTGTTTCACGCCGGTGAGATACTTGAGTGAGCCTTTGAAGAAGCGCTCATCGGTCAACACGCTGACCGCAGCGGCGCCAGCGGCCTCGTAGGTTTGGGCTAGCTCCAGCGGCCTGAACTCGCCGTTTACCAGGTCCCCTTTGGACGGCGATGCGCGTTTCACTTCGGCGATGAGCGCCACGCATTGGGCCGATTGGAGCGCGGCCGTAAAATCCAGCGCCGGCTGTTCAACGGCTTCTGCCTGCCGGCGCATTTCGGACAAGGGGATGCAGCGTTTGCGTTGCGGCACTTCATGGTCGCGCTTATGCGCCAGTATGGTATCGAGAATCGAGTGTCTGGTTGACTGAGCCATTGAAATCCGAATTGTAACTGTACATGATAAGATAACTTCACGGTATGGATGATCAGCACATTGTCGGCGTCATTTCAGACACGCACATCCCGCATCGCCTGAAGGAAATGCCGCCGCGCGTCTTTCAACAACTGAAGGGGTGCGACTTGATTTTGCATGCGGGGGATTTAGAGGACGTTCACATCCTGGATTCGTTGCGCACCATCGCGCCGGTATACGCGGTGCGTGGCAACGTGCACTGGCAGTCGAGCACTGGGGTGCACGACCAGGACTTGCCTCTTTCGCTCACCGTTCCGCTCAATGGTCACATTATCTACATGACCCACGGCCACATCAATTTTGCGCGCACGATGATCGATAAAATCCTGCATTACAGCACGCATCCCACACTCACACAGATCAACCGGGTTTTGATCGAGCGATTGTCTCGAATGAAGCCGCCCGAAGCCGATATCGTCGTGTTTGGCCACACGCACAAGCCATGCGCGGAGCGGTTTCAGGGCACGCTTTATTACAACCCCGGTGCAGTATGCGAGACGGTGCGGCCACACGTGCAGCCCTCCATGGGCCGGCTGGTGTTGTGTTCGGACGGGTACGTGCAGCCGGAATGGTTTCCCATCCATTAAATGAAGCGCATCATGACATACAACCTGCGCCCTGTCAGCACTTATGAGGAGTTCAAAGCATGCGAGCGCCTGCAGGCTGACGTATTGGGTTACGCTGACCTCGAAATTGCGCCGTATCAGTTGTTGCAGTCGTTTGCAACCTGTGGTGGCGCAGTGATTGGTGCGTTTGACGCCGGTGTACTCGTTGGTTTCGTCATGGGCTACACGGGTCTGCTTGAGGACGGTACGCCTTATCACCGCTCACAACGCCTTGCCGTGCTGCCCAGCTACCGTGGCCAGGGGGTGGGTGAGGGGCTTAAACGCGCGCAGGCGGCGCTGGCGGTTCGTTATGGGCTGAATCTAATGTGCTGGACATACGATCCGTTGCGCTCGGTGAATGCGCATCTGAACATTCATAAGCTTGGAGCGATATCGCAGCGGTATTTGGAACACGCCTACGCGGCAACCAGCAGCCCTCGTGATGCAGGTGTCGCCGTTGACAGGTTGTGGGTGGAATGGGATCTGAGGAACGATGAGCGACGCGCGAATACCGAAGTATCTTATGCGGCTGCTGGCCCTGAGTGCTGGCAGGTGGTTCTGCACGATGCGGATAGCGCCCCGTCCGAGCCAGACCTGACCGCCCATACGCCTGTGGTGGTGATCCAGATACCGCCGGATATCGATGCCGTTCGTGCATTGGGTGCACAGCGGGTGGCAGACTGGCGGCGGGCAACCCGCGCTGTCTTCACTCACTACCTTGGTCGTGGTTATCGGGTCGTCGATTACAGGTTAGGGCAGGGATATATCCTCGTGAACGTTGCATCATGATCGTGATCAGCGACACGTCACCGGTCGTCAGCCTTGCCATCATCGGTCAACTGGAATTACTCCCACAGCTCTATCGCCGGGTCGTCATCCCACGAGCGGTGCGTGATGAAATCGTTGTGGCGGGCGTTGGGCAGCCAGGGGCGTATGAAATGGACACGCTGGAGTGGGTGGATATAAGATCGGTGGCCAACGCAAGCCTGCTCCGTGTGCTGCGTTTGATGCTCGATCCGGGAGAGGCTGAAGTGGTTGCGCTAGGAATGGAGTCGGGTGCGGACCTGTTGTTGTTAGATGACCGCAAGGCACGCAATATAGCACTACGGCTGGAACTGCCATTCGCTGGCACTTTGGACGTGCTGGTTGCTGCTAAGCGTGCTGGTTTGGTATCCACGCTGCAACCGCTTCTAGATGATCTGATCATGCGTGCGCGTTTCCGTGTTGGGCGCAGGCTGTATGAGCGAGTATTGGCCGCTGCAGAGGAGGGTAAGTGATATGCGTTACTTGGAAGTGCGACGTCATACCATGAGGGTCAAGCCAGGCAAACATCTGTCGCAAGAAGGTGTGACCCTGGCACGGCGTGTGGGTGATCACATGGGGCCATTCCATCGCGTCGTTACGAGCGATCTGACACGCGCGTTCGAAACAGCCATTGCGATGGGGTTTGCTGTCGATGAGCAACTGAAGGAACTCAGCCAGATGGCCGAGGATGTTAGTGACGCGATGGCCTCTGCTGAGGATTTCACTGCACTTGGGCGTTTGGCTAAAAAGGGTGGGGTGGTGGCGCGCTTCGCGAAGAAACAGGTCAGTGTGTGGCGCTTGATCGCCTCGCGGATCCCAGAGGGCGAGAGTGGGCTGGTGATTTCCCACGGAGGGGTGATGGAGCTAGGCACGCTTGGGAGCGTGCCGGACGAAGATTTTGGCTCCTGGGGGGCATGGTTTCACTATTGTGAGGGCGTGCGCCTGAGCTTCGATGGCAAAGAATTCGTCCATGTGGATATTTTGCGCGTGTCATAATTGCGCTCGTTACATCTATATACTCAGTAGACATGATCCCAATTCGACTTGAACTGAAGAATTTTATGGCGTACCACGAAACCGAGCCGCTGGACTTGAGCGGATTGCACGTGGTGTGCCTGACAGGCGAAAACGGCGCGGGTAAGAGCACGCTTCTTGACGCGATGACCTGGGCTCTATGGGGCCAGGCGCGCGCCAAACGCGATGATGAGCTGATCAGTCAGGGTGAGAGTGACATGCGTGTGAGCCTGGTGTTTAAGGAAGGGGGCAACACCTACCAGGTTGTACGCACACGCAAACTCGGCCGTGCCACGGCGCGCACGAAAACACCCACATCGAGTGGGTCACTCGACTTCCTCGTCGAGGATAAAGGCACGTGGCGTACGCTGAACGAAAGCAGGCAATCCGAAACGCAGGCCAAGATCATCCGCATACTGAACCTGACTTACGAGACCTTCATCAATTCCGCCTTCTTGAAACAAGGACGCGCTGATGAGTTTACGCTAAAAACACCAGCCGAACGCAAGGCATTACTGGCCGAAATCCTTAGCCTGGATGTTTGGGCTGGTTACGAGGACCACGTCAAGCAGGAACAGACCGCGCTTGAACAGCAACAGAATCTGCTTCGCTTCGAGCTACAGCAGGCTGAGGCTGAAATTGCACGCTTGCCTGTCTATGAGCGTGAACTGGGTACCGCACAGGCTGCGTCGGTGGAAGCATCAGACGCGTTGCAGCAGGCTGAGGCAGCTATGGCGGAGATCGATCGACAGCGGGAACGGGTGAAGGCGCTGCGTGCGCAGCGTGTGCAGGCCGAAGACCGGTTGAAGGGAATCCTGTCTGAGATCGACAACATCCATTCCGAACGTGCCAAACACCAGGGCTTGCTAGCCGATTACCAGGCTGCATTGGACCAGCGCGAGGCGTTCGAGAGCGGCTATGCAGAATATGAGCGCGCACGCGCCTTAAACGACGAACTAAACAGCAAGCTGGCCAGCATGGTTGAGTTGAATGCGCGGAAGTCCGCTGCAGAGAATGCGATCGCCGACGAACGCCGTGGATTTGAGAGCGAGCGGGATACGGCACATCGCAAGGTCTATGAGCTTGAGCAGATGTCCGACGACCGCACGTTGCGTGCGCAACTGGCGCTGGCGACCGAGCAGCTTGTGGCGTTGGTGGCACAACAGGAGAGTCGTGACAACCTGGCGCGTGAACTGATCGAGTCACGCGAGCGCCAGGCAGAGCTGAAAGCGCAAAATGATGAATTGCGCCGGAAGATGAAGGAACTGAAGTCCCGCATCGACGCGCTCTCGACCGTCGGTGCAATCTGCCCAACGTGCGGGCGTGAGTTGGCCGAGGGCGATCGCCAACGCGTCCTGGCCGAGTGGAAAGACCAGGGACGCCAATGGGGTGATACCTACCGCGCCGGTGAGGAGATGTACAAGCAGTTGTCGGCGCTACGTACGTCCCTGGAAGCGCAGATTGCTGATGCTGAGCGGGTACTCGTCCGGTTACCGGGCCAGCAACGCGAGGTGACGGCCTTGGAGGAACGGCTGTCAAGAGCGGGTGAAGCGGCGATGCAGTTGCCGGCTGCGCGCGCAGGGCTTGAGCGTGTTGAGCGTGTGCTGGCTGAGCAGGCGTTCGCATTGGAGGCGCGTGCGGCGCTGGCAGCAGTCACGCAAGAGCTGGCTGATTTGGGCTACGACTCGGCCGCGCATAAGAAACTGCGTGACATACGCCTGCCGCAATTGCAGGTGTACGTCGAGCGCAAGACCCGTTTGGATCGCGCAGATATCGGTATTGAATCAGAGCGACACGCTCTGGAGTCCCTGGTGTTACGTGAGAATGCGCTTTGTGAGCGGCAGCGGAAGGAAGAAGCCTCCATTGCGGCGTTGAAATCGGAGATCGGCGAGTGCGAAAAAGCGCTTCAACGCGCCACCCAGATTGAGACGATGCTGCAACGCGCGCGTATGGACTACTTTGCTGCACAGCGCAAGGTGGGTGAAGCCAACCAGCGCGTCCAATCGTGCCGGGTGTTGGAGAGCACCCGCGACCGGCTGAAAAAGGATCTTGACGGCCTGGCAAAGAGGCTTGCGTTACTCACCGAATTGCGCATAGCCTTCGGCAAAAACGGCGTGCCGGCGATGATCATCGAGGCGATTCTCCCGGAGTTGGAAGACTCGGCCAACGAGTTGCTGAGCCGGATGACCAATGGGCGCATGAATGTGCGTTTTGAGACTCAACGCCAGACTCTGAAGGGTGACGTGAGTGAGACGTTGGAACTGCGTATCAGCGATGAATTGGGCGAGCGCCCGTACGAAATGTTCAGCGGTGGCGAGGCATTCCGTGTCAACTTCGCCATTCGTGTGGCTCTAAGCAAATTACTGGCCAACCGTGCTGGAGCACGCCTGCAAACCTTATTCACCGACGAGGGCTTCGGAACACAGGATGCGCAAGGACGCGAGCGTCTGGTCGAGGCAATCCGCTCCATTCAGGACGAATTCGAGATGATCGTCGTGATCACACACATCGACGAGTTGAAAGATGCCTTCCCAGCGCGCATCGACGTTACCAAGACATTTTCTGGCAGCCTGGCACGGGTCATGTAGCAGCGCGAACAGCCCGGCGTGCTTGTGACACATTTCACATGCTCTGCCCGGGACATACCGTGGCACCCCTTGCCATTGGGGCCAGTGATGTTGTATAACTGCCGCGTCTAATGCGGGTGTGGTAGCCTGCATTATCCCTGTCACGAGTTTGTCTATAGGACAGAAGGAGACCGAAATGTCTGCGATAAGCCAGGGCGCGTTCGACGGTGGAAGTGGCCATTCTTGCAACTCCGGCAACCCGCATTGTACCCATCACAGACATGCCATTTGCTTCATTATTCCCCCCATCATGTTGCGGAATATCGCCGAAAAGGGCGACGAAGAACAACGGACGCTCGCCTTTCACACCCTTGCTGCCTCTGAACGTTTCCGTGGCCAGCGCGAGGTGTTGAGTGCATTGGGCATCGTCAAGTCACTTGGTTCGCCCGGCGAAAAACTCCGCACCATCTATGACGCCAAGCGTGGCACCACCCTGCCAGGCCGACTGGTGCGCAGCGAAGGCAAGAAGGCCACGAAGGATCAGGCGGTCAACGAGGCGTACGATGGCTCGGGCGCGACCTACGATTTTTACAGCGAGGTGTATGAGCGCAACTCCATTGACGATCGCGGCTTCCGGCTTGATTCCACCGTTCACTACGATCGGGATTATGACAACGCCTTCTGGAATGGTACTCAGATGGTGTATGGGGATGGTGACGGCCAAATATTTCAGCGTTTCACACGATCAATCGATGTGATCGCACACGAACTGACGCATGGTGTGACGGAATTCGAAGCCGGTCTGGAATACCAGGACCAACCGGGGGCTCTCAACGAGTCGTTTTCAGACGTATTTGGTTCGCTGGTCAAGCAGTGGGTGCGTAAGGAGACGGCAGAGCAGGCAAACTGGATTATTGGCGAGGGGTTATTTACCTCAAGGGTGAAAGGGATCGGAATTCGCTCGATGAAGGCGCCGGGTACTGCCTACGATGATCCGCTGCTTGGACAGGATCCTCAACCTGCACACATGAAGGATTATTATGGCGGTGCGGAGGACAATGGTGGCGTACACATCAACTCCGGCATCCCCAATCGGGCCTTTTACCTTGCCGCAACAGCGATTGGCGGATATGCCTGGGAGAAGGCGGGCAAAATTTGGTATATTGCGCTCAGGGATCGTCTGCGCAGCACCGCCCAGTTTGTCGATGCAGCAAAGGTGACCATGGCGGTTGCGGGTGATCTCTTTGGGTTGAAGAGCAAAGAGATGAAGGCCGTGCGTGGTGCATGGCAGAAGGTAGGTGTCATTAAATAGGATGTCCAATGGCACGGCCATCGGCACAGCCCTATTGAGTGACAGTGAGTGACAGTGAGTGACAGTGAGTGACTGTCAGGACTGTTAGGGAAAGAGGTGAGATATGCGAGCGTCACTTGAACGCACGGGGGGCTTTGCCGGTATGCGGCTGACGTCAACAGCGGACACGGACAAACTCGCCCCTGAAGAGGCTAAGGAACTGCGGCAGTTGGTGGAGGCAGCGGACTTCTTCCGCCTGCCTCCGACGATAGCCTCACAAGCAAACCAACCCGATCGCTTTCAATACAAGTTAACGGTTGAGGACGATCAACGCACACACACCGTCATGGTTGGTGAGGCTGCGATCCCACCGCGTGTTCGTCCGTTGGCTGAATGGTTGACGCAGTACGCGCGACGTCGCTGATGGACCTAACCTCTCAGAAGAGCGCCGCCTGTGTTTCAGCACCAGCATGTCCTGGCAACTGCTCACCGGCGGCAACTTTGTGCGCCCAGCGTGTCGTTTCCGGTAAACGGTATGTGGTGCAGCAGGCAAGAACGAAGTCGACGGCATGTTGCACGTCCATGAGATGACCCGGTGACACGTATAAGGGATTGGTTTTGGGCTTCGTGCGCAACACACCACCGATGACATGATCAGGCCGGCGTGGTTCATGCAACTGGGTCCAGTCACCACGATGAGGGCCGGGTGGATCGTGCTGCCCGTACAGGCGTGATTTAGCGACACCAATGGTTGGACGTTCCAGCCACAATCCCATTTGTGACGCGATACCGACGCCACGCGGGTGTGCAATGCCTTGCCCGTCAAACATGAGCAGGTTTGGCTCGACATCCAACTTTTCCCACGCAGCGAGCACCGCAGGCCCTTCTCGGAACGCGAGTAAGCCAGGAATATATGGAAAGATGAGTGGCGCATCGGCAACCGCGCTCGTAATGGGTTGCAGGCCGGGATAATGAAACACGACGATGGCACAGTGTGCGGTGTCTTCTCCCAAGCTGACATCCACACCACCGACTGTGTCGATTGAGCGTCCATCCCACTGTAACACCAGTCGATCGCGCAAGGTGTTCTGTACGTTCATTGCCGCGGCTGGGTCAAGTCCCCAGGGGTGAAGGTTATGAAGTGGCATACCGATGCCTCAAATTCATCACGGGACGATGTGACCTACTCCTTATCCTCGGTCACCCAAGATCACCCTTACGGTGCCCCCGCCAATCCAGTGGCGGGGGCACTGCGTTAGCACTTCACCAGTTTGGTAATTCGCCCGCCGACGATCCACTCGACAACATAAAGGTTGCCCTGTGCATCTGCGGCCATACCATGTGGGCTGTTGAACTTGCCGGGGTGAATCATCTCCTTTGGCAGATTCGGCCAGCCTTTTTCCTTGACCACGTCCTCGTTTGTGCCCAGATGGCAAACCAGTTTGTCGTCGGCGTCGAGGATGGTTAACCTGGCAAATAACTCGGGAACCATCAGGTATTCACCGTGGGTAACAAAACCATCAGGGCTGGTGAAGAGATCTGCCCCGAAAGCGCGCTTATAGATGCCTTCGGGATCGTATACTTGTATACGGTGGTTGCTGCGATCGGCGATGTAGAGCTCTGGTTGTGACTTGCGTGTGTCGATCCAGATGCCATGCGGGCAACTAAATGGCCCGGTTTTGCCCTCCTCACCGTTGATGCTGTTCAGGTAACGCCCTGTCTTATCATAGCGATGGACGTAGTTGGACCCATAGCCGTCGGTGACCCAAATGTCGCCGTTGCCCCCGTGTCGTTCTTCATTAACGGCGACCCATGTCGGTGAGTAGTTGGCCTTTTGATACACAGGCAAATCTGGGCGTTCAAGGTTCATGACTGTCTGTCCGTCGAGTGTGGTCTTGACGACCTCACGAGAACCTTGATCCGTTAGCCAAAGATATTCGGCATCACCTTCCTGCACCAGCGTCATTCCATGTGCGCCGGAGAAGCGGTTCCCCCACGTGTGCAGCAGTTTGCCGTCCCGATCAAATGTCAGCACGGCTGGGTCCGCCTGGTTAAAGACCATGATATTCCCGGCTGCGGTGACGACGACGCCATGCGTACGTCCGTTCTCACGCCCGCTAGGGGTATCAGGGATACGTGCCCAGTCTTCAAGCCACTCATATGTCTGCGTGCCACTCCCAATACGCATCTCAATCCTCCTGGACAATGCTGACCACAGGGACGCAGCAGGGATTGTGTTGATCCTGGTTACTGTGTGCTCTCTGCGTCCGGTGGCTGATACGACAGGTTATTGCGGCCAGACCTGCGGGAAATGCGCCCCTTGCAGTTTTTCGCCGTCACGTACTTCGACAAATGGTTTCATGATGTGATTGCCGCTGGCGACGTAGACGGTGTCCTGCGTCATGAAATGCAGGGCAATGGCCCGGCGCGGACGCCCACTGGTGTTTGCGCCGGAACCGTGCCAGGTCAGCGCATGGTGGAAATGCACTTCGCCTTTCGCCACCGGACAAAGCTGCACCTTGACGTCGTGCCCTTCATAGGTGGAAGGCATTGACTGAAAGTCCGCGAGCGTGTGTAGAAAATCGATCTGATTGCCCCAATGGTAAGAGCCGGGCACCATACTCATACAGCCGTTGGACTCGTCGGCGTCATCCAATGCAACCCATGCCGTCACCTGCGCAGTTAAAGGCCCGATGTTGGGCCAATAAGGTGAGTCCTGGTGCCACATATTCACCCCGCCGACCGCTTGAGGCTTGTACTGGATTTGATCGTGCCACAGGCGTAGCTCGTTGGCGCCGGTCAACTGTACTACCTCCTCCGCGATTCTGGGATTGCACACCAGCGACATAAATGGGTCACTAGCCTCCCAGATGTTCACGATTTGCCACACAGGCGCGTTCGCTTTACCACTCAGATTGGTGATGCGCACCGGCTTGCGCTCCAGATTGGCATTGTTCTCGATGACGCGTTGTAGTTCGTTGCGTAGAACTTCAACCTCGTTATCAGAAAGAACACGCCCCCCTTTTACGAAACCATTCGTCTTGAAAAAAGCCACTTGCTGTTCCGTTAACATCCCATCCTCCATAAACCTAATACATACACAGCCGAAATATACCCCATTCGGTCGTCTTATGCCGTTCCGATGTCGGTAGGCGTGTGATCCGACGGCGCCGCGCTCAAGACTCGTCCGATGCCGTCTTGCACAACAACTCGAAAAGTCTGAAGCGGTGCATTGAGTGCACCGCGTAACACTCGCCCAGAAATGATGTCGAAACACCAACCGTGCCAGGGACACGTCACCGTGTGACCGGCTACGTCCCCTTCATTCAAAGGCCAGCCCGCGTGAGCACAACGACCCTGTGTGGCGTAAAATGCGCCGCCAATATTGTAGACGGCGACGTCTTGCTCATCGACGCGCAGAAGTTGAACTTGCCCGGGCGTGAGGTCTCTGATTCTGAATTCGTTATCGCATAAGGGGCAAGCGTCGTCTGACTCGTCTGACAAGGAGGTTGATTCTGTCGGCTCCATATAGACATCTACACTCGTTGTTAGGTTGATTTCGCCTAGTTTACCGCTATGTGTCTGCCTACGGTGTCTGCTTACATGTCTGCTTGTCGTTGAGCCAAAACAACAACCGTGCCAGGTCTGAACGATCTGGAGGCTTCTGATGCGGCAGAAGCCTCCAGATGGTATCGAACCAATTACGGCTCCTGGAATTCCGGTTTTTCCCAGAAGCGGTTGTTAATGCGTATCCTCACATCATCCATGTAATTCTCTGCGGCTGCCGTGTGCCAACGCCCCTGGTTCCACCGCCCGATGCAGCCCCATAAGTCACCGGCTGCATATACACCTACGTGCTCTACGTCATTGAGCCAGGTCTCGTAGCCTTCGTAGCAGGCGCGCCATACGGCATATGCCACATCAAGGTTGAACGCGGTCGAGGTGTAGAACGAGGGCCAACCGGACTTGAAGAAGTAGTATTTGACCTGCAGCACGCCAAAGGCTTCGGGGCATTGGCCGGCCTTGCCGTCGGCGCCGAAAGGATGACCAGGGGCACACCGCTCAGGCCGGGTGGTCCAGTTCCCCAGGTTGGTCTGACGCCACCACGATTCCAGCGCGGCCTGTGCGCGCACGATGTCCTCATCAATACCCCACTTACAGGCTGCCCACTGCAGGATCTCATCGGTGGTGCCCACGAAGTTACCCGTCACCCGTGTGGCGATCTCCGTGTTTGCGCGAGGGTCTCCGCCTGTGAAGAAATCGCTGGCGAGGCGTTGGTTGCCACGTGTGCGGTTGTACACGGCATTCATGCCCTTGTTCTCTGTGCGAGGTTTGACAGATGCTGCACACTCGGCGTCGCTGGGTAGCCGTGAGCCAGGCGGAAGCGTGTGGAAATAACGTTGGTTATTTGGCGCAGGGACTATGGTTATCGCGGGCAGGAATGCCCGAGCGGTCAACTCTGCACCATCAGATGGGTCGCCATTGCTCATGCCCTGCGCAGGGTAGGGCGCGAGGATGGATATGAAACATAGAGCGAACAACAGAAAACGTTTAACGTTCATCGAGA
>JAMDDR010000208.1 GCA_023488685.1 Chloroflexota bacterium
GTAAAAAGACCCTGAAGCCAAAAATATATATGACGATTGGACATCAGGATTTCTTATACGAGCCAAATGAAGTATTTAGCAAAGAAATGAAAACCTTGCCTTTGGATTTTACATACGAGACATGGGAAGGTAGTCATGAGTGGCGTTTTTGGGACCAATCGCTCAAATCAGCACTGGAAAAATATTACCCAATTGAAAAGTAACCAAGATTTTGAGCAAACCGATGAGCGATTGCCACCTTTCGTCCAGGTCGCGCTGGAACTGTATGACGCGGATCGGGTGTCGGCGGGCAAGCTGGCTGACTGGTTCTTTGCGAGCCGGCCCGCCCCCCTCTTGACAAATCACTCGAAGGTAACTACACTCGCTCTGTGATTAGAATATTTGTTCTGAACAACAACTTGGTTTTACTGTCACCGCCGGTGTGACAACCAGTGACAACAGTTGTCACTTGTCACATGTCACAACGCCCGTCCTGAACAAAGGACCAACCATCGATGACCAGCGACCAGCCACCAGTTGTCACATTGTCACTTGTCACAACGCCATGACAGCACTGGCTTCAGTTGTCAGGTTGTCACTTGTCACACGGTCACAGCCCCGTTTACGGAGGCTTTGCTCTCTCAGCCCGGTCGTTGACGACCGGGCTTTTGGCTTACAGGCAGACTCGAACCAGTTACAATGCATGCCATGAGCATCTTAGCATTTGCCGAGACTGCCTATCCTTCGTATAACCATCGGAGCCATCCGATATGATCGCTCTTCATGCCGTATGGGACAGTGGAGCGAACCCCGGCCTGCTCGTGTGGGCTGAATCCTCTGAGGCGCGCCCCGCGCGCTGGCGACGAGGTGCCGGCCGGCGCGGCGCCGAACAACCGCCACACCCGTTTGCGGCGACCGATGTGGTGATCCTGCGCGCCGTCGAGTCGATCGCCCCTGCGGACGTCGCGGAACAGGCGGCACCGGAACTGATTTTGCTGTCACTCCCTTCGGCGGGTGCGCCGTGCGCGCCGTTGCCCTCACCCGAATTGATCCTCGATGCCGGCCAGCGGCCGGTCGCGAGCCAGGCCGAGCTGCGGGCGTGGCTGACGCCCGCATTGCACTTGGACCCGGCGAGCAGCCTCGATCTGTTGCTGGCGTTGCCGCTCCAACCCCCCGGCGGCGTGGATGGGGGACCGGCGCTGGCCTTTGGTAGCTCGTTGCGGTTCTGGGCGGAAGCGGCCAAGTTTGCGTTGGAACTTGCCACACGCCAGAGTTTCGCGCCCACGGTGGAGCCTGCCGGCGCAGGGGACTACCGGGCGGCCTGGCACGCCACGCTGATCGGCCCGGATGAGGAGCACAGCACCGCGCTGGCGCGGGCCATGCCGCCTATCTGCCGGGCCTTGGGCCCTCATGTGGATGAACCAACGGCCCCGCCATCCGCCGCGACGCTGTTGGAGGACTTTCTCAATCGCACGGTGGACGCACTGGCGCGCGGTGCATTGGCCGCGGCGAAATGGCCCGCGCGCACGCGTAAACGCCGGGGCGAGCCGTTGCCGCAGCAGTGGCTGCACGCGCTCGCCGGCGATGATGGCACCCTCGACGGCGATCCTGATGAAGTGGAAGCGTTTGCCGGCGAGGTGCGCTCCTGGCTCAAGACCATCACCCCCGCCGCGCAACGGGCGCCCTTCCGGGCCTGCTTCCAACTGGCAGAGCCGCAGGAGGAAGAGCCTGACTGGCGGATCGGGTTCTATCTGCAGGCCAACGATGATAGGAGCCTGTTGGTGCCGGCGGACCGCGTCTGGAAGGAACGCTCGTCCACGCTCACGTTTTTAAAGCGCAAGTTTGAGAACCCACAGGAACGATTGCTGGAGGACCTGGGGCGCGCCTCGCGTTTGTTCCCATTGCTCGAAAACAGCCTGAACACCGCGCGCCCTGGTGGCATGAGGTTGCATGCCGAGCAGGCGTATGCGTTCCTGCGCGAGTCCGCGCCGCTGTTGGAACAATCCGGCTTTGGCGTGTTGTTGCCGGCGTGGTGGCAGAAACCATCCGCGCGCCTGGGGGTCAGGCTGCAACTGCGGCCCAAACAAGGTCCGCGCGTCGGTCAAAACCTGATGGGGCAGGCTGCGATCGTATCCTATCAGTGGCAGATCGCGTTGGGCGACCAGGCGTTGTCCTTCGAGGAATTCCAGGCGCTGGCGAACCTGAAGGTGCCGCTGGTGCAGGTGCGCGGCCAGTGGGTCGAATTGCAGCGCGACGAGATCGAGCGTGCCATCGCCTTCTTCAAGAAGAAACACGGCCAGGGGGATATGGCCCTGGGCGAGGCGTTGCGCATCGGGCTGGGTCAGGAGGTGTCCGAAGCCGGCCTGCCGGTGGTGGATGTGGCGGGCGAGGATTGGGTGGGCGACTTTCTCAAGCGCCTGACCGATCATGCGACAATGCCGGCGGCCGAGCCGCCACCCAGCTTCAACGGGCAGTTGCGCCCGTATCAACTGCGCGGCCTGGCGTGGCTGGCCTATTTGCGGCAATACGGCCTGGGCGCATGCCTGGCGGACGATATGGGATTAGGAAAGTGCGTAGCCCCTGAAACACTCATCTATGTAAATGGCGTTTTGGAAACCGCAGAACGTGTCTGGGAGCACAACGCCGCTGAGACTGATTTCGATGGCGAGGGTTACTGGGCGATTCCCAGGCAGGCACTCGTGACAAACTCGCTGGATCCGATCACAGGCAAGCTGACGAAATCATGCATTCACCGTCTTTATCGCCAGTGGGTCAATGAGCCTTTGAGAAAGATCACTTTGGAGGATGGCAGCCGGATCACCATTACACGCAAGCATCAGCTTCTCACATCCCACGGCTGGAGTAGCGATCTCAACGTTGGCGATTACGTGTGCGTGCCGTCTCGACTTATATGGGATGGAGAACCAGGCGATAGTGGGGAACAACTGCGTGATTACAGTAGACTGCCGCGATCCAAATGGACGGCTGGGACCCTGGATCAGTACGCCCACCTGGACATTGCCGAGGTCGCAAGTTACAAGCAGAATATCGAGCACCTGATTGAACAGGATGTTTTCTATTGCAAGATCAAGTCCATCGAACAGGTGGATTATCAGGGCTGGGTGTACGACTTCGAGGTCGGTCATTACCACAATTTTGTTGCAAATGGCATTCTGTGCCATAACACAGTCCAGTTGATCGCTTTGTTGCTGAAGGATCTGGAAGAACAGGAACAACGTGTTCCCACACTGCTGATCTGCCCCATGTCCATCGTCGGCAACTGGCAGCGCGAGCTGCAGCGTTTTGCGCCGTCGTTGCGGGTGATGGTGCACCATGGCGCGGAGCGATTGTCGGGCCAGGCATTCGAAGAGCAGGTCAACCAGAGTGACGTCGTCCTGACCACCTATTCGCTGGTCCACCGCGACGAGGCGCACCTGGCGCGCATCTCGTGGGATTGCGTCGTCCTCGACGAGGCACAGAACATCAAGAACCCGTCGGCCAAACAGACCCAGGCCATCCGGCGTCTGAACGCCGCGCACCGCATTGCGCTGACCGGCACGCCGGTCGAGAACCGCCTGTCCGAGCTTTGGTCGATCATGGATTTCCTCAACCATGGTTACCTGGGATCGGCGCGCGAGTTCCACACCCGCTTCGCGCATCCAATCGAGCGCTATCGCGACCCCGGGCAGGCCGCCACGCTCAAACGCCTGATCCAACCCCTGGTGTTGCGCCGCCTCAAGACGGATCAGTCGATCATCACCGACCTGCCTGAGAAGATGGAGATGAAGGTGCTGTGCAACCTCACGCCCGAACAGGCCACGCTGTACGAGGCGGTGGTGAAGGACATGCTGAAGAAGATCGAGTCTTCGGAGGGCATTGAGCGCAGAGGGTTGGTGCTGGCGACGCTGATGAAGCTCAAACAGGTGTGCAATCATCCCGCGCACTTCCTGAGCGATGGCAGTACGCTGCCCGGCCGGTCGGGCAAGCTGGCGCGCCTGGGGGAGATGCTCGAAGAGGCGCTGGCCGCCGGCGACAAGGCCCTCATCTTCACCCAGTTCGCGGAAATGGGCACGCTGTTGCACAACCACTTGCAGGATCAGTTGGGGCGCGAGGTGTTGTTCCTGCATGGCGGCACGTCCAAAAAACAGCGCGACGAGATGGTGCAGCGTTTCCAGGCCGGGGTGGATGGCGGGCGATATGGCCCGGCGTTGTTCATCCTGTCGATCAAGGCCGGCGGTGTGGGGTTGAACCTGACCGCGGCCAACCGCGTGTTCCATTTCGACCGTTGGTGGAACCCGGCCGTGGAAAACCAGGCCACCGACCGTGCGTTCCGCATCGGCCAGCAGAAGAACGTGCAGGTGCACAAGTTCGTGTGTGTGGGCACGTTGGAAGAGCGCATCGACGCGATGATCGAGCAGAAGAAGGACCTGGCCGAGCGCATCGTCGGCACGGGCGAGGGTTGGCTGACCGAAATGTCCACCGACCAGCTCAGAGATCTGTTCGCGCTGAGCCGCGAGGCGGTGGGCGTGTGAGGGAAGGAAAGGAAGAGATTGGAGATTGGAGATTCGGGATTGGGGATGATGCTGCCGGGAGTGCGGTGAGCGCCCAGGGAGGATAGGCATGGCGAGACGGGGCTGGAATGATTACAGTTGGGGCTATTACCCCAAAACGACCGCGCGGCCGGTGAAGGATGGCATCAAAGCCAAAAGCCAGCGCGGCGCCATCGGCGAAACCTGGTGGTCGAAGCGCTGGGTCGAGGTGCTGGAATCGTTCAACATCGGCGCTCGCCTGGGTCGCGGGCGCTCCTATGCGCGCCGCGGCCAGGTCATCTCGATCGACGTCGCGCCCGGGGTGGTGAAGGCGCAGGTGCAAGGCTCGCAGGTCAGACCCTACAAGATCGATATCCGCCTGGCAACGCTGCCGGACGGCGAGTGGGAGCGGGTCATCGACGCGATGGCCGCGCGCGCGATCTTTGCTGCCAAGTTGCTGGCCGGCGAAATGCCCACCGATATCGAAGCGGCGTTCAAGGATGCGCGTGTGTCGCTCTTCCCAGCGCGGGAGAGCGATCTCAAAACGGATTGCTCCTGCCCCGATTGGTCCAACCCGTGCAAACACATCGCGGCGGTGTATTACATCCTGGCGGAGCAGTTCGACGCGGATCCTTTCCTGATCTTCAAGTTGCGTGGGCGCACCAAGGAACAGATCATTGCGGCGTTGCGGGCCCGGCGCACCGCCCAGGCGCCTGCGGTGCAGGAGGACGCGTCAGAGGCGACGTACGAAGTGGTGCACACGGATCCCCTGCCCACGACGGCGGCATTCTGGTTGCCGGGCGCGGACCTGACGTCATTCAGCGTGCAACTTGGCGTGGCGCAGACCCACAGCGCGGTGCTCAAGCAACTGGGCGACGCGCCGTTTGATTTGGGCCGCCGGTCTGTCGCGGATTTGCTCACGCAGGCTTATGCCACTGTTGCGCAGGCGGCTGTGGAGAAGGCACTGTCGGGGTAGATGGGCAGAGGACTCGATGTCTAAAGCCAAACACTGCACCAAGTCGTGGCATATAATCCACACAGATTATGGTTACTCTATTACAGGGCCAACTCAGATCTGTGCGCGAACTGTGCCGGCGCTATCATGTGAAGACGCTGGAGGCTTTCGGCTCGGCAGTGGCCGGCGGGTTCGACCCTGCTACGAGTGATCTCGATTTCCTCGTACAATTCGACCCGATACCTGTGCATACAATGTACGAGGATGGCGTTT
>JAMDDR010000177.1 GCA_023488685.1 Chloroflexota bacterium
GCCCTGCATCATGCTGCCCCATTGTCCCGACGACATGGCGCCAGTGCCTGAGTCGGTAAGCAGGTCGATCAACACGTCCTCGGCCCTGAGCAAAAACAGGTTATAGCCAGCCGCGATCAACGCCGCTTCGCGTTCTGCGCGTGTGGTGTGCCGGATGGGTTCGACCGTTTTAATGCGAAAGGGCTCGATGACTGTGTGGGGTTGGAAAGAGGGTTGGAAAGATGGCTGGAAAGACATATCGATCTCCTGGAATTTTGCTAATAAATGAATTCACGAATGTCATAGCGGCTGATGTGCGGTGTGCCACCTTCAATCGAGAAACGCAGACCATCTTCAATCGCCTCACCCTGCGCGATGCGCTCTTGCGGCGACAGCGGTTGCAAACGCGCCTGGTAAGCGGCTTGCGAATACGCCGTTTCCTCGCCGACAAATAACTCCGAGAAGTACACGATATCGTCCATGCCCAGCGCCATTGCATTGATGGCTTTGATGGTGTCCTGCACGTGTTCACCGGCATACAGGTGACCGCCTGCACCCAGCAGCACGATCACACCCACCGCCACACCGCCCGCCTTCATCGCCTGCACCGCACGGATCACCTCGGCCGGCTTGCTCGGTTTTTTGAGGAAGTCCAGCAGTGCCGCGTTGCCGCTCTCCATGCCGATGTACACCCGTTTCAGGCCGCGCGCGGCCAACGCCTGATAGTCCGCCACGGTCTTGCGTTCTCCACTGAAACCATCGAGGAACGCATAGATGCCGCCGAGACGTTCCACGTCATACACCGCATGGACGACGTCCATCAGCGGCAACAGCAGCGGCATGGGGGCCACCAGCGCATTGGCATCTCCGAGGAAGATCGTGCGGCGCAGGCTCAACCCCGCACCCAGGAAGTCGCGCACGGCCAACGCGTGCGCCCGGAACTCGTCGTGGCGCTTGATGCGAAAAGGACGGTCCTTGTAGAAACTGCAGAAGTTGCAACTGTTGAACGAACAACCCTCGGTCGCCTGCAAGACCACGGCCATATACTGGTCCGGCGGCAGGATACCGACAGGCTTATAGACCTGGTGATAACGCGCTGCGTCCGCGCGTGAAAGCGCAGCGTCAAAGGCAATGACACGCTCAAACACGGTCATTCCTGCCTCGGGCAGGGGGATAGCCAGTCTGGCGTTGCCTGCCTGGATAGCGATCCAGATCTGGGCAGCGGTCTGGCGGGCGCGTGCTTCAACCTGTGCGGCTTCCTCGGGTGGCAGCCAGCGCCGTTCGCGTTCGTTGCCCGGTGTGCGCCACTTGGCGACCATCTTGCCATCCAAACCACGCCGATACGACACGCCTTCGAACAGCGCCGTCCATAGACGTCCCGCATAGTCATAGCTGAACACGTCGGCGTCCTGGGGATCCTCGACGCTAACCGTTAAGCAGTTGGGCTTGACACTGATGGTGAGGGGCTTTTCGCGCCAACTTCCCGTGATGACCATACGGATGATTATCAACCAACCAGGACACGCTGTCACCGCGCAATCCGCCCGGCGTGCCGAGAACCCACTCGGCACGCCGGGCGGCGATACAGGCACAGCAATAGGGAGTAGTTAGTTCGCCGAGATGTAAGTCACTGCCGGCCGGGCATATTGTTCCACCGGCAGCACGTCGACCAACTCATATTCGTGCGAGCCCAGGCCGAGTTGCTCGCCGTACTCCGTCACCTTGTAGGGATCCTTTAAGGGCCCGTGCAGCCACTGGAACGGATGGCCCTGGCGGGTGTGCACTTCCATACAAGTCGGGACACTCTCCTCGATCAGCCGTGAGCGCCCCGTCACGTCGAGCGCAGCCCGGTCGATGGCAACAATATCGTCGGAGCCGAACACACCTGCGTCGGGCAGCACGGGCATGCCGGTGAAGCCAAAGCAGTCGCATACCGGAGTCATGTGTGTCGCCAGGCTGATATGAACGGCCTTGCCAGGCGCAAAGGTGGACAGCGTCATACTGGCGCTGATGGCACACGCCTCCTGAAAGGCGTAGAAGTTCACCGGATCGATTTTCCAGCTTCCCGCGGGCGCGACCTTCAGGCAACGCCCGCACTGGTTGCATTGTTCGAAGTGCAGGTGCAGATCGCCCGACCACTTCTTATCTTCGACGATCGCGCCGAAGGGACAGGACTCGATGATACGCCGGCGTGTGTCCATATCGGGGCACTTGTCGGCGAACCAGTACGGGTCGAAGTGGTTGGTGTCGTGCATTGCGCTGCGAGTCTCACCGACGACGCAGCCCAGCGCCAGGTTCTTGAACGCAGCGCCGAAACCGCACGACGGATGGCCCTTCACGTGCGCCAGGTTGAGCAGGAACGAGGCATCCTGGATCATACCGGCCACTTTCCAGGTGCGGATATTCTTGAACGGGCGCTCGTGTTCGTAGTAATACTTTTCATCCACGCCGGCCGTCGGGTAGATCGGGCAACCGAGCGTCTCAGCGGTGTAGCCGCGCTCTTCCGTGGCATGCACATCCCAACCCACATCGGTGACGAATGGTTTACCGCCGCCGTCTTTCACCGCCTGAACCATCCTGCGCACGAATAGCGGATGGATGGTTGAATAACCAATGGTATGGCCCGTATGCATTTTGATCGCAACGGTCTCACCCTTCACGCGGTCGCGAATGTGCAGACGGTCGATGATCAAATCGAGTTTGGCGGGTAATGTCTCCCGACCCTCCAGGCGGGCCTGCCGGGCAGAACCAAAGAATACTTGACTGGGCATTATTGTGTTACCTCTTTACGATGTTTCCGCGATATCGCTGGAACGTTGTGAATTGTGAGAAGGTCTATTTTGGCACGAACTACAGCATCGTCCAATCAAACAGCGCCGAGAGTGCCTTGCCAGGTTGATGCAACAGTTGCTGGTATACCTGCTGAGCATCGCGTGGTGATGCTAGCTCCGCCAGGCCATCGACGTTGACACGCCCATCGGCCAGCCACTGCATGGCGCCGGCGATATTGCCGTAGAGGCTGTTGAGACGAAAATCAGCCGGGAGCAACGGCAGTTCCCACTCCCACCCGCTGCGCACGACCACGTAGCGGTTGAAGACGGTGTTCAACAGATCGAATGCCGATAGGCTGGTGCGTTGTTTCCACATCGCCGCGACGATCACCACCTCGCCACGCTTCTGCACAACCTTGCATGCATCCAGCGCTGCCTGTTCGTGGCCCGAACACTCGACGACGAGCGCCACCTTGCCCACGACGGACGGGTCGTCCAACGGAATCGCAGGCAGCACCTGACTGACACCCTTGCGCGCAATCGCCGCGCGCCGCGCCTCCAGCGGGTCCACGGCGATCACCTCATAACCGCAGGCGCTAAAGAGTTGTGCCGCCAGGTGTCCGACGATGCCCAGGCCAGTCACGATCACTTTGGCCGGCGGGCGTGCCGTGGTGGTGGTCAGCGTGCTCATCGTCACGCACATCAGCCGCGCGAATGGCGCGACGTCCGGCGCCAGACCCTGCGGGAGCGGCACCGCGTAGTCACGCGGAACGCGCTGACAGGATTGATGTCCACCCATACAAAAAACCAGGTCGCCGGCATGTAAATCCGTCACTTCGCTACCCACCGCCTCGACCGCAAACACGGTCGCGTACCCTGGCGTCATTGGGTATTTCGCCCACTGCCATTGTCCTTGATAGCCGGCCAGCTCGGTGCCCGGGCTTACCAGCGACTTCACGGCCCGCCCCATCACCTCATGTGGGCCGAGTGGTTTGGGGTCCGGCTCACGCGTAACAAGCTCCGCCTGCTCGACCGACGTAAACGTGATTGCATATTCCTGGTTGCTCATGCTATGACCCACTTTGGTTTCGATTTTGGATTCGTTTTCGTTCAGAATTCGTCCATGGATCAGCACGCATAAGCGCGAACACCTGATTCGCGCTTATACGTGTGGATTCGCGGGGCTCGATCAGGTAGTCACCCGTGCGTCAAACTCGCCATCAGGCACGCGGATGATGAGGCCATCACCGCCACGCACATCGTTCACCGAACGCACCACCGCGCCATCCTGCTTGCGTCGCACGATCGCATAGCCGCGGGAAAGCGTCGCCAGGGGGCTCATCGCCTCCAACCTGCCATGCAAGCCGCGCACCTGTTCGCGTTGCAGATCCAGCCGTGCCAGGAGCGCCGTATCCATGCGCATTTGCCACTCGCCCACCCGGTCGCGCGCGCGCAATATCTGGTTGAGCGGGCTCACCATCCGCAGCGCGCGGCGCAAGGATTCGAGTTGCGCACGCGCTGCATCGATCTGGTCAAGCACGCATTGCCCCAGGCGCGCACTCAGCGCATCAAGATTTTGACGCAATTCCTCGACATCCGGCGTGATCATTTCCACTGCCGCCGAAGGCGTCGGGGCACGCACATCCGCAGCAAAGTCAGTCAGTGTGAAGTCGATCTCATGCCCCACACCGCTGACCACCGGCACGCGCGATGCCACCACCGCACGAACCACCCGCTCGTCGTTGAACGCCCACAACTCCTCCAGGCTGCCGCCGCCGCGAGCGACCAGGATCACATCGCACTCGCCGCAGTCGTTGAGGGCCTGGATACCGCGTACGATCTGCTCGGGTGCGCCATCGCCTTGCACCAGCGCCGGAGCCAGGATGACCTGCACCATGGCACAACGCCGGCCCAGCACGTTCAGAATATCCTGGAAGGCAGCGCCCGTCGGGGACGTCACCACCCCCAACACGCGCGGGAACGGCGGCAGCGGGCGCTTACGTTCCTGCGCAAACAGCCCCTCGCCATCAAGCGCCTGCTTGAGCCGCTCGAACTCGGCGAACAGGTCGCCGGTGCCATCCTGCACGATGGAATCGACGTAGAGTTGATAGGCGCCATCGCGTTCGTAGACGCTCACATGACCACGCGCGATCACGGCGTCGCCGCTGCGCGGGCTGTAGCGCATGCGAATCGCCGCTGACTTCCACATCACGCACTTGACCTGAGCCCCGGCATCCTTCAGCGTGAAGTAGAGGTGCCCTGAAGCCGGGCGCGAGACATTGCCGATCTCACCGCTGACGCGGATGTCCGCCAGGTCTGCGTCGTCTTCGAGCAGCGCTTTCACATGCGCCGTGAGCGATGAAACGCTCCACGGCTCATTGGTGAAGAGCATGGATTGAAACATCGTATTCATTTTTCAACCAACCACACACGTCGTCAAGGCTCTCATCGGATATTTGGTGCCGCATCGGATATTCACGGTAATCCAACCGCACTGGCACCTGCGACAGGTACTGGCGCAACGCGCGACCCTCCTGGATCGGCAACACGCCGTCATCTACGCCGTGCACCACCAGCACCGGGAAGTCCTTCAACCGCTCTGGCGCAGCAACCATGGGCTGCACTTCCCGCGGCAACATGCCACTCATGGCAACCACCCCCGCCAGCAGCTCCGGCTCCGTCAGCATCACACTCAGACTCATGATCGCGCCCTGGCTGAAACCCATGAGGTAGACACGTGCCGCATCAGCCCCATAAGCTTCCACTGCCTCGCGGATGAACGCGATGATCTGTAAGCGACTCTGTTCGGCCTCGCCCACATCGCGGTCGATACCGTCCGGCCCCATAAAGAAGTGATACCAGCCATACTGGCCCGGCCCGAGCGCGAGTGGTGCACGCGCGCTGAGCACCAGAAAGCGCTCATCGATATAGGGGATCAATGAAAAAAGATCCTCCTCATCG
>JAMDDR010000187.1 GCA_023488685.1 Chloroflexota bacterium
CTGTCGGGTAACGAGTGCCACCGGTCACGAAACTGCGCCACGACGGCGCCTAATCGCAAGGGTCTGCCCATGGAGATGCCTCCTCTGTCGTTTACCCTCCTACGTTAGCATATCCTGGGTCAACGGCTTCGGCTTTCCTTTTCAGATTGAGAATTGCTGGGTTCGTTCTAAGTGGTTTGATTCCAGCGTCATACAATGGTGTGCATCCACCATCCACCCGCACAGGAGAGATCATGCAGGCAAAATACGTCCATACCAACCTGATCGCGCGCGACTGGCGCACGCTGGCTGATTTCTATTGCGCCATCTTCGGCTGCACCCTGGTTCCCCCCGAGCGCGACTACACCGGCCCGGATCTCGACCGTGGCACCGGCCTGCAACAGGCCCATCTGCGCGGCGCCCATTTCCGCCTGCCCGGCTACGGCGATGCCGGCCCCACGCTCGAAATCTATACCTACGATCCGCTCGCGCCCGGCGCCGCCCACGCCGTCAACCAGCCCGGCTTCGGCCACATCGCCTTCGAGGTCGACGACGTGCGCCAGGCGCGTGCCGAAGTGCTGGCTCGCGGCGGCGCCGCCGTCGGCGAGGTGGTGACGCTCACTACGGCGGTCGGGTCACGCGTGACCTGGTGCTATCTGACCGACCCCGAAGGCAACGTGATCGAACTGCAATCGTGGGCCTGAGCGCCGGCTGCCACGCTGTCACACATCACGCCGCCGTGACACCTTCCTCCTGGCGTCCTTGGTGGTTCACATTGTCATATTGTCACGCTGTCACACGTCACGCCGCCGTGACCTCTTCCCCTTGGTGCCCTTGGTGTTCTTGGTGGTTCATGTATTGAAGCTGGAGCGTGCGCCTGGAGACGAACGGCCACAGCACCGCGCAGATCACGCCGATGACCAGGTTCAAGATCCCCACCATCAAAATGGTATCTAGCCATTCGAAGGAGACGATCAGCATGCCCAGGCTGCCCATCAGGATGCCGTAGCAGCCGATCAGCGAGGACGCGGAGCCGGTGTCCTCTTTCTGCTGTTCCAGCATCAGGTTCACCCCGGGCGGGCGCATGCAACTCCCCGCGATGGAGGCCGGCCACAGCGTGGCGGCAAAGATCCACGGCTGCAGACTGCCCAGCAGGAACACCAGCAACCCGCTCGCGGCGATCAGCCCAAAACAAACGTTGATGATCGTGCCGCGCCGGAAACGTTTGGACAGTTGCAGGTACACCATCGGGCCGAGCACCAACCCGGCCGCGTTCACGGCGAAGAAGAAGCTGTACACCTGCTCGCTCAGGCCGAAGCCATCCACGTAGATATAAGAGGACGAAGCGATGAACGCCATCGACGCGATATTGACCAGCGAGAACACCACCAGCAGCGCGGTGAAGTTGCGATTTTGCAGCACCTTCCCCAATCGGCCCACCGACTGGAAGACGCCACCCGCGTTGCGTTGGGTGCTGGTCTCCTCCATGGCCACGCTGCCCGCCAGTGCCAGCAGGCCGATGCCGGCCAGCGCCCAAAAGACGCCCCGCCACGAGGTCAACTGCAACAGCGTTGCGCCCAGCACCGGCGCCACCGCCGGCGAGATCAGCACCATCGATTGCACCAGCGCCAGCACCGATTCGCGCCGGCGCCCGTCGAACACGTCCTTGACGATCGCCGTCGCGACCGCCCCGGCCGTGCTCCCGCCGATGGCCTGCAGCACCCGGAAGACGATCAACGCATACACGTCCCAGGCGTTTGCGCACAACACACTCCCGGCGGCGTAAATCGCCAGCCCAGCCAGCAGCGCCGGCCTGCGCCCATACTTGTCGCTCAGCGGTCCCCATACCAACGTCCCGGCGCCATAAAAGATGAAGAACAGGATCAGCGTCAGGTTGATCAGGTTGGCAGGCACGTTGAATTGCTCGCCCATGCTGGGCAACGCCGGCAGATACAGATCGGTCGACAGCGGCACGAACGCACTGAGCAGTGCGATCAACGCGATCAACCCTTTCGCGCCCAGGTGTTTCTGCGTGTGATGATGTTCGACCACGGCGGTGTCAGTTGCCTGCATGTTTCCTTCCAATCCCAATCGACAAGTTTCGTTTTGATCTGATCGACGCAGCCGCGCGGCCGGGGCTGGCAATCCGGGGATGTCCAGCACCGGCCAGCGCTGCCGGCTGCTGGTCCCCTATCATAGCGGCGAAAGGCCAACCCCGCATCCAGATGACCAGATGTCAGACATCTCGCAGATGTCTGACATCTGGTCATCTGGATGCGGCGTGACAACCGTCACCCCATATCCGCGCGGTTTGTTACTGGTGATTGTTATGCACCGCCAATACAATCGATTTGCTTTATTTGTGGCGTTCGGTACAGTATTGGATGTAGGAGATGTTTTAATGGATGCACTCACATTGGCTCGCCTTCAGTTCGGTGTTACGACCATCTACCACTTCTTTTTTGTCCCCCTGACGATCGGTCTCTCCATCCTGGTCGCGCTCATGCAAACGGCTTACGTCCGCACGGGTGACGAGAAGTACAAACGCATGACCAAATTCTGGGGCAAGTTGCTGCTCATCAACTTCGCCATGGGCGTGGTCACCGGCATCGTCCAGGAGTTCCAGTTCGGCATGAACTGGTCCGAGTATTCCCGCTTCGTCGGCGATATCTTCGGCGCCCCACTCGCCATCGAGGCGCTGGTGGCCTTCTTCATCGAGTCCACCTTCCTCGGGCTGTGGATCTTCGGCGAGGACAAGCTGCCCAGGAAGATTCACCTGCTGACGATCTGGTTGGTGGCGTTCGCCTCCAACCTGTCCGCCTTCTGGATCCTGGTGGCCAACTCGTTCATGCAGAACCCGGTCGGCTATCACATCGCAGCCAGCGGGCGCGCCGAGATGACCGACTTCTTCGCCCTCATTACCAACCCCAACGTGTGGCTGCAATGGCCGCACGTGGCCCTCGGTGGCCTCACGACCGCCGGCATGTTCGTCGCCGGTGTCAGTGCCTATCGGCTGCTGCGCATCGACCGCGCCCGCTCAGAGGGTCGCGAGTTGTTCCGCGCCTCCATGCGCTTCGGCCTGGCCGTGGCCGCCGTGGCCGTCCTGGGCACCATGATCTTCGGGCACATGCAAGGGCAGCGCATGGCCGACACCCAGCCGATGAAGCTGGCCGCGGCCGAGGGGCTGTGGAACTCCGAAATGCCCGCCAGCCTGTCCATGTTCCAGATCGGCAACGAGGCCGAGCGCGAATCCATCGTCAACATTCGCATCCCCTCGCTGCTGAGCCTGTTGACCTACAACAACCCCGGTGGGATGGTGCTGGGCATCAACCAGTTGCAACAGCAGTACGAGCAAACGTACGGGCCGGGTGACTATGTGCCGCCGGCCATCTGGCTCACCTACTGGAGCTTCCGGGCCATGGTCGGCGCGGGCGCGCTGATGTTCCTGCTTGGGCTGGCCGGTCTGTGGCTGGGCCGCAAACGCCAGGTCATCGCCCCCCGCTGGTTCCTGTGGCTGCTCTTCGCCGCCATCGCCCTGCCTTACCTGGCCAATAGCACCGGCTGGATGCTGACGGAAATGGGGCGGCAGCCCTGGATCGTCAACGGGTTGATGCGCATCGAGCGGGCCGTGTCGCCCACCGTCGGCGTGACCGAGCTGCTGATCACGCTGATCGGCTTCACCGTGGTCTACGGTGTGCTGGCCGTGGCCGACGTCTACCTGTTGCAGAAGTTCGCGCGCGTCCAGGTCGGCGAGGATCTGGAGCAAACCGCCCAGGCGCCTGCGGGCAAGCCGGATCATGCCTACCTGGCCGGCCGGTAGGGGCGGACCTGCGTGTCCGCCCGATGCGGACCTGTGTGTCCGCCCAATCAAGATTGGATTTCAGTTGTAGCGGTTGTATGAGTGAGAGGTGATCATCATGGATCTGCAAACATTGTGGTTTATCCTGGTTACGGTGTTATTTTGCGGGTTCTTCCTGCTGGAGGGCTTCGACTACGGCGTCGGCATTCTGCTCCCGTTCGCCGGCAAGCAGGATCACGAACGTCGCATGGTCATCAACACGATTGGCCCGGTGTGGGACGGCAACGAGGTGTGGCTGTTGACCGCCGGTGGCGCCATGTTCGCCGCCTTCCCCAACTGGTACGCCACCCTGTTCAGCGGCTTTTACCTGGCGCTGTTCCTGATCCTGCTGGCGTTGATCGTGCGCGGAGTAGCCTTCGAGTTCCGCAGCAAGGACGAGCGCCCCAGTTGGCGCCGCCTGTGGGATGGGGCGATCTTCGTGGGTAGCGCCCTGCCTGCGCTGCTGTGGGGTGTGGCCGTCGCCAACATCGTGCGCGGCGTGCCCATCGACGCCGGCATGCACTACGCCGGCACCTTCTTCGACCTGCTCAACCCCTACGCGCTGTTGGGCGGGCTGGTCACCCTGGCGCTGTTCGTGCTGTACGGCGCGCTGTTCCTGCAGCTCAAGACCGATGGCGCCGTGCGCGAGCGCGTCGAGCGCGTGGCCCGCGCCGCGTGGCTGCCGGTGCTCGTCCTGGTGCTGGCCTTCGTGGCCTTCAGCGCCGGCCAGACCGATATGTTCGCCACGCTGAACGTGGTCAAGCTGGCGTCACTCGCCATCGCCGTGGTCGCATTGCTGGCGGCCATCGTCGCCATCCTGCGCAAGCGCTACGGGCTGGCGTTCGTTGGCACCGCCGTCACCATCCTGGCCACGGTCGTGCTGCTGTTTGGGACGCTGTTCCCCCGCGTCATGCCGTCCAGCCTGGGCGCCGCGTATGACCTCACGATCTACAACGCCTCGTCCAGCCAGTACACGCTGCAGGTGATGTCCGTGATCGCCCTGACGCTGGTGCCGGTCGTGCTGGCGTACCAGGCGTGGACCTACTGGGTCTTCCGCAAGCGCCTGACCGCCCAGAGCCACCTGGAATACTGATGCTTCGGGCGACGGCGCCGGTATATTGGGCTCAGATGCTCAGATGTCAGACATCTCGCAGATGTCTGACATCTGAGATATCGGTCAAGATCCCGAGTGAAACGAGGGATGACAGTCCATTAGACTGCCCGACCCTTCAGCATATGGTCATATTCCGCGTGGCTGCCAATCCACCACCAGGTTATCGTGTCTTCTTCGAGCAAGCCAAGGGCGCGCCAATGCAGACCAATGCGTACCGAATAGACAGGTTCATGAAGCCCAACACGTTTGAATTGCAGGCTTGGTTGAAATGGGTCCCGCAGCCATTGCCGATAGACCTTACGTGCCTGCTGGCGTACTTCTGCAGGCAGCCGGCGGTATTGCTCACGAAACGATCTGCTAATGTGGGATTTCACGTTGTCCTGCCTGGTCTTCCTTGTCGTCTTCGTCGAGCAGGTCTACAAGCGGCGTGGTTTGTTCTTTCGCAGTTTGCGCGCGCACCTCTGCCACTGCGCGTGCCATGAACTGTTGGCTGGCTTCCGTCGCCAACAGCTCATCCCAGGCTGAATCGTCGGCGGCCATTTCGGCTGGCGTGGCATCGAACGGCCAGTTGTCCGGCTCCGCCTGCTGTTGCAGGAAGCGCAGGTAATCATAGGCGCTGGGCAGCTTGCTCGCCGGCAGCGCCTTCAGCACGTCTATCACCTGCTGAAGGCTTATCTGGTTCTGGCGACCCCGCGGACCGCGTCGATCCTGCGGATCGCCAGTCACTGGTTGCGTATTCATAGGTGGGATGATAGCACGCCTGCTT
>JAMDDR010000574.1:0-3993 GCA_023488685.1 Chloroflexota bacterium
GTCTCAGACGCGGCGGACGAGGCAACCCAGGTTCAGATCACGCAATTGCAGGATCTGTTGTCCCAGTACCAGGCACGCGAGAAGCAATACCAGGCAGAACTGTCTGACGCCGCGCAACGTGTCAAGCAGGCCGAGAGCCTGGCTCAACAGTACCAGGACCAGGTGCAACAGTATCAGGACATTCTGGTGCAATTGCAGGAGCGCGGCGTTATTCGCGTGGGCGAAGATGGACAGATTGCGATTCTCCGCCGGCGGGGTGGGAATCTCGGCGACGGGGATGACCGCTAAGGGGGGATGCGACGATGAAATGGATGAAACTGGGTCTACGTCTTTGGATTGGCATCTCAACACTGATTGGATTCCTGCTGGGTTGGATCCTGCTGGCGCATTCCGGCAGCCCGGCTGCTGCGAGCGCCAAGACTGCAGGATCGGCCGTGAGGATCTCAGCAGTGCTGCCGGCACTACAACCGGTCCCGTCGCTGGATGACCTGGCAGGTGGCGCGCAGGTCCAATCGGTTCAACCGCTCCAGCCGCTCCCGGCGTCGCCGCGCATCACCGGCAACGCGCCGCGCCTGCGCACGTCGGGATCGTAATCGTAAAGGTTTGCTATGCAATACGATGAATTCCGGGCCATGAACACCGATATCCTGCTGATGGCAAAGGGCGATTCTGTGTCGCTGGCCGAGGGATTCCGCGCCGCACGCACATACATCGCCATCTGCGAGAAACGATTCACACGTTTCTCCGAGCAGAGTGAACTATCGCAATTGAACCGCGCATCGGGTGGGTGGTTCCTGGCCTCGCAGGATCTGTTCGATGTCGTGCGGCAGGCGCGTCGATATATGGACCAGACGTGTGGGTTGTTCGATCCCTCCATCCTGGTTGCGTTGCGCAACGCCGGATATGACCGCAGCATGGATGAAATGAGAACCGATGGTGCGGGGATGGATAGTGCCCTGACGGCAGGGAGCTGGTCGTTGGCCGGTTTCGACGCCGTCCAATTCATCCCGCTCATTTGCGGCATCCACCTGCCAGAGGGCGTGCAGATCGATCTGGGTGGCATCGCGAAAGGCTGGATTGTGGAACGGGTCGCCCATTTGCTCGCCTCGTACGCCCAGGCCTGTGCCGTCAATGCGGGTGGGGATATGTTCTTGTTGGGGCAGCCGGATGATGAGGAGACATGGCCCATCTCACTGGAGGATCCGCGCGATCCCGCACAAGTATTGGCAGTGTTGCGGGTGCGGCAGGGTGCCCTCGCCACGTCATCCATCACCAAACGCCGTTGGGTCCAGGGCAAGCGCGTCCAACATCACATCATCGACCCGCGCAGCGGTGAACCAGCAGATACCGACTGGCTGAGTGTCACGGTCATTGCCGATCACGCCACCGAGGCGGAGGTGTTTGCAAAAGCATTGTTGATCGCCGGTTCGGCCCAGGCCCAGGTGCTGGCCGCGCAGGCACCAGGCATTGCGTTTATTGGAGTGAAACAGGACGGCTCACTGTGGGGGTCTGCGAATAGTCAGGAGTTTTTGGATGTCTCAGGTCAAACAGTCTAGAACGAACAAGGTGTGGTGGGTGTGGGTGGTTGCCGGTGTTGGTGCTGCCGTGTTTGCGTTGGCTGGTACGTTGCTCGTGGGGCTGCTGGCGCGCACGTTGCCTGGCGCCGGTTTTGTGTCAACCGTCAACTATTTGCTGGCGTTGGATGGCAATGCCACCTGGTACGTGACCCGCTCGGCCGGGGTGATTGCCTATCTGTTGCTGTGGTTCTCGACAGCCTGGGGGCTGGCGGTTACGAGCAAGGTCTTCGATCGCGTCCTGCACCGCGCCTACACGTTCGACTTCCACGAGTATCTCTCGTTGCTGGCGATTGGTTTTCTGGTGTTGCACATGGTCGTGCTCAGTGGCGACCAGTTCATGCCCTACTCGATCGCCCAGATCCTGGTGCCGTTCCTGTCGCCCTACCGCCCTCTATGGGTGGGCATCGGCGTGATTGCCTTCTACCTGATCGTGCTGGTGTCGGTGACGTTTTACCTGCGCAGACGCATCGGTATGCGGACGTTCCGGGTGATCCACCTGGCCAGTTTTGTCGCCTACCTGGGTGCCACGCTGCACGGGTTGTTCTCCGGCACTGACAGCCCGCTGTTGGCGACACAACTGATGTACGCCGGCACGTTCCTGGTGATTGTCTTTCTCACCTCCTATTGGCTGCTGGCCCGGCGGGTGAAGGGGGTGGTAAAGGCGGGTTGGGCGTCACCGCGCTGATCGCACTGGCTGCCACGTATGAACACCCCAAATTGGGGCAGACGTAACCCAGGAGATGTGCCAGGTGCGGGCCAAATGTGGTAGAAAGAAGCTATGACGCAAACCATTCTTGTCGTGGATGATGAGACTCACTTGCGCGAGATGATCCGGGTGTACCTGGAGCAGGAAGGTTATCGCGTCGTCGAGGCGGCGAATGGGCGCGATGCCCTGTTCACCGCCCGGCACGAGAAACCCGACCTGATCATCCTGGACCTGATGATGCCAGAGATGAACGGCTACGAGTTCATGCGCCTTCTCAACCGGGAGGCCGATACGCCGGTCATCATGTTGACGGCCAAGGTGGAGGACCAGGACAAGATCGTCGGCCTGGAACTGGGCGCCGACGACTACGTGACCAAGCCGTTCAACTTGCGCGAACTGTTTGCGCGGGTGCGCGCCGTGCTGCGGCGGGCGCAGAAGGCGGGCGCGGAACCGGACGTGTTGCGCGCCGCCGACATCACCCTGGATCGCGCCGCGTGTACGGTGCAGGTGGGCGAGCGGCCGGTGAACCTGACCAAGTCCGAGTTCGAGTTGCTGGCCGCGCTCATGTCCGCGCCGGGGCAGGTGTTCTCCCGGCTGGATCTGCTCGACCGTGTGTCGGGCGAGGCGTACGAGGGTTACGAGCGCACCATCGACGTACACATCCGGAACTTACGATCCAAGATCGAAGACGACCCACGGCACCCGAGGTACGTCGAGACGGTCTACGGGATGGGCTATCGCTTCAGGGCAAGTAAAGATGCGATCAAGAAGATGCCGGGCGAGTGAGAGCCCGAGTGGGGGCCCGAGTGGGGGGCCCGAGTAGGGGGTCCGAGTAGGGGCCGGCACACAACTGCACAATCACCCGTGAAACGCCTATGCGATCGCTCACATTGAAACTCACGCTCGCCTTCCTCTTCGTGGGGGTGATCGGCGTGGTCACCTTCGCGTTGCTGGTGGGGCTGCGCACGCGGACGGAGTTCGACCGCTATCTGTCGGCGCGCGATCAGGCGGTGTTGGTGGACGCGCTGCGCGACTATTACACGGCACGTGGCAGTTGGGATGGCGTCAACTCTATTCTTGATCGCCGGTCGCCGTTGTCCTATTACAGCCGTAGTGCCATCCTGTTGGACGTCGACCAGAAGGTGGTGCTGGGCAACCGCGCCCACCCGCCAGGACAGCAGATGTCGCCCGGCGACCTGAACAGCAGCACCACCATCAGCGTCAACGAGCAGACGGTAGGATACGTCCTCTTTACGCCGCGCGACGATCAGCCGGGCAACGCACCAGGGAACTCGCCTGCGCCTCCCGATGAGGATCAGCTCCCCTATGCCCCCGGCGCCCCGCTCGAAGATAACCTGCTGGAGCGCGTGGCCTCAGCCGCACTGACCAGCGCCGCCATCACCGCCCTGCTGGCCTTGCTCGTCGGCGGCATCCTCGCCCGCACCCTCACCCGCCCCCTCGGCGAACTCACCGCCGCCACCAAGGCCATGGCCGCCGGCCAGCTCGACCAGCGCGTCCGTGTCCACGGGCGCGACGAGATCGGCATCCTGGCCGCCGCCTTCAACCACATGAGCGCCGACCTGGCCCGCGCCAGCCAGTTGCGCAAACAGATGACCGCCGACCTGGCTCACGATCTGCGCACCCCCCTCACCATCCTGCGCGGCTATACCGAGGGATTGAAGGAGCAGCGGCTGCGAAGTACCCCCGCCA
>JAMDDR010000574.1:4003-5696 GCA_023488685.1 Chloroflexota bacterium
TCTGCGGACGCTGTCGCTGGCCGACGCGGGTGAACTGCCGCTCAACCGGCGCGCGGTGGACCCCAAGGCGTTGCTGGAGCGCACGGGGCTGGCCTACATCGTGCCGGCTGAGCAGCAGGAGGTGGTGCTGAGCGTGGACGCGGCGGAGGGGCTGCCCTCGATCGCGGTGGACACCGACCGCATGACGCAGGTACTGAACAACCTGGTGTCGAACGCACTGCGGCATACGAAGCGCGGCCAGATCGTGCTATCGGCCCAGCCGGAGGGGCCGCGGGTGTGTCTGCGGGTGAGCGACACGGGCACGGGCATCGCGCCCGAACACCTGCCGTTCATCTTTGACCGCTTCTACCGGGCGGACCCATCGCGCCAGCGCGGCGAGGGCTCTGACGATGGCTCGTCCGGTTTGGGGCTGGCGATTGCCAAGGCCATCGTGGAGGCGCACGGGGGCAGTATCGGCGTAGACTCCACCCCCGAACGCGGCACCACATTCTCCATCTATCTGCCTGTCGCCGGCTGACGCCCTGCCCCGTAGGGCAAGCTGTCAGCTTGCCCTACCCAGGACCCGTGAAGGTTGTTTGTTTGCCAGAACGGGTTATACTACCGCCCTGTCCGCTGGGGAATTGGCCGGTGGAAACCCCGTGAGTGATGTCCGCCGTAGCGTATCCGCCGAAGTGTGTCCGCCATCCCTTATATCCGGCAGCCTGGCAAGTCGTATGAACGATATCCGTAAACTGTTTTCTTTTATCAAACCCTACTGGAAGGGTGCGGTCCTGTCCCTGATTCTGCTCTCCTCGCTCGTCGTCTTTGACCTGTCCATTCCCCGGTTGATCCAGCGCATCATCGACCAGGGCATCAACCAGCAGGACCAGTCGGTCGTCCTCTCCACCGCCGCTCTGATGATCGCCATCTCGGTCATGAGCACCCTGATTGCGATAGGCAACAACATCTTCTCCATTCGCGTGGGGGAGGGCGTGGCGCGCGACCTGCGCGAGGCACTCTTCCTCAAGATACAAACCTTTTCGTTTGGCAACCTCGACCGGCAGCGCACGGGGCAACTGATCGTCCGCCTGACCAGCGACGTGAATATGTTCAAGATCCTGACGCAGATGTCGCTGCGCATCGGCACGCGCGCCCCGCTCATGATGGTCGGCAGCCTGATCCTGATGATCAACACCAGCGCGAGCCTGGCGCTGTCCATTCTGCCGTTGTTGCTGGTCACTTCGGCGTTGATCGTGTTCTTCGTCCTCAAGATGGAGCCACTTTTCCTCACGGTGCAGCAGAAACTGGACCGGCTCAACACCGTGTTGCAGGAGAACATCGCCGGGGCGCGTGTGGTGAAAGCCTACGTGCGTTCCGATTTCGAGGACGAGCGTTTCGAGGTCGCCAACGAAAAGGTTTGTATCTTGAGGACCTGTGCTGACGCTGTGCGTCAACATCGGCATGGCGATCGTCATCTGGTCGGGTGGGGGACAGGTCATCCGGGGCGAGATGTCGATCGGCCAAATCGTGGCTTTTACCAACTATCTGCTCTCGACCATGACGCCGCTGATCATGATGATCATGCTGTCGAACACATGGGCGGCGGGGATCGCCTCGGCCGGTCGCATCAACGAAGTGCTGGATACCGTGCCGGAAGTGCAGGATAGCCCGGATGCACTGAGCCTGCCCGCGCAGACGCGTGGACGCGTGGTGT
>JAMDDR010000392.1 GCA_023488685.1 Chloroflexota bacterium
GCAACACCAGCAGCACCTGAGCTACGAGCGCACGCGCGAGGCGATGGGCGAGCTGTTCGGTGTGGACGTGAGCGAAGGCGGGCTGGCGTGTATCCAAGGCCGCGCCGGTGCCGCCGCCCAGACCCAGGTTCCGGCGATCCAGGCCGCCGTGCGGGCGAGTGCGGTGCTGGGCAGCGATGAGACCGGCGCGCGAGTAGACGGGCGCACTCAGTGGGAGTGGGTGTTCTGCTCGGCCCAGGCGGTGTTGCACGTGATCGCGCCCAGCCGGGGCGAAGACGTGATCACGGCAGCCCTGGGCGAGGCTGTGGTGGGCACGTGGGTGAGTGACTGTTGGGCACCCCAACTGCGCGCGCCGGCGGCACGACGCCAGTTGTGTCTGGCCCACCAGATTCGCAACCTGCAGGGCCTGATCGACCGCCGCCCCCGGCTGCGCTGGGCGCAGGAACTGCAAGACCTCTTCCGCGTGGCGATCCATCTGCGACACCGGCGCGCGGACCTGACCGCCCGCGGCTTTGCCCGACGCGTCACCCAGATCGAGCAGACCCTGTCCGACCTGATCGACCGGCGGGTCCGCGACCCGCTGGCGCAGGCGCTGCACAAACGCTACCGCAAGCATCGGGATCATCTCTTGGTCTTCTTACACAACCCAGCCGTGCCGCCGCACAACAACGACGCGGAACGTGCTCTGCGCGGCTCGGTCGTACATCGGAAAGTGACGGGCGGCTTCCGCTCCGCCTGGGGCGCTCAAGCTTATGCGGCCGTGGCGTCCGTCATCGACACCGCGAAGCTGCACGGCCAGCGCGCCTTTGAGGCCTTGCTGGGTTTGTTCGGCTCACCAGTGCTCCCATTCCTTACGGCCTAATGCCGTGAGTAGTTACAAATTTCCAAGTGCGATTGCCCTGCCTCTTCACCTCCGCACCGCTCAACTCAAGCGGTCGAGGAGTATAATCATTCTAAAAGCAACCGGCGGCACCGGACGGAGCCGGACTGTTAGCTGGGGTGTTCCCATTGAGGAGGCCGACAATGACCCAATGCGGTTCGCCGTCAGCGGAGAATGTTCATGGGTGCTGACCCCTTAGCGGTGTGTATTCCGTGCCTGGACGAGGATCCCGCCTTATTGGCGCGAGCTCTCGACACCGTGTCTCGCCTCGACGTGGACCTGATAATCGTGGTGGATGGAGGCACATCGCGCATGGATCTCGACGTTATCGCGCAAATCTGCGAGACTTGCCCAGTTCCCACTTCTCTACGCGGGGCCGTGGTTACCGCGCTCCCCAACAAGAACCTCGCTGTCGCCGTCGCCGTGCATGTGGCAGGTTCTCTCGGTGACTCTGCTATCCTCGCTGTTATTGATGCCGATCTGTTCAGCATTGACTACTATCCTCATCTCCGCCGACTGCTTAAGGCAATCGAGGATGTCGACATCGTGGTGCCTGAACCACAACTGACGGCCGGGCGCGACAACCGTCTGGTCGGTGGCCCGATGCTGCGGCTGATGCACAGGGAACTCTACGCTGTGGTGCACAATCCATTCCCTGGAATGCTCCTGGGCCGGCTCAGTGTGCTTGGCCGTGTCACAGCCAACATTGACTACCACTACGACTGGGGTGGTGAGTGGGACCTCGTGGTACGGCCTCATCTTGCAGGTGCCCGTGTAAGCGCCCCTCATATACCAGTGCACGAGGTGCGACATCGGACGATGCGGTCGAAGATCGTCGACGCCTTCCAGTTGTGGCGTGCTGGCTTGCTTATTGCAGCGAGCCAGCAGTTCGGCGGGTTGGGTGACACGAATCAGTTACGTTCAACACTTCAGACGTACGACCAGGAATTGGACGACTGGGAGAGGTTTGCAGCTTCCGGAGGCGGATTGCGAAGTCTCGACGATCTAGTCAATCACTTGGCGGGAGCCAATCCGCCTGAAATCGCCGGCACCCTCGCTGACCTATCCCAACGAACCGGTCGGCTGGAATGGGCGGTCATCCACGACATGGTTGCCGTTCCTGTTGCTCTATTAACCACTGCGACGATTCTCCAGCCACTCATTCCAGGCCCACCCCTTGGTGGGTGGGCTTCCCTTGATGCGCGGGGTATTACTCTCGCTTGCGATGTCGTTGCGACTGCTCTGCTTGCCCAGCGTAGCAGACCAGACGAGTGGGCTGAACTGCTACGCCATGCCCCTGTCAGCGAGTGGTCCACGGAAACCGTGCCCGTGGCGCGCACACATCCGCATGGGGTTGATCTCCTCGCAGCGCGATCAAAGGGACGTGCTGAATACCAGCGAATCCATCGCGCTGCCCGCGACGGGGCACTGTCTTTTGCTGACGCCAACAGACTGCTTATAGATCTCGCCTCCAGCACTCACGTGGGAGTCTAGGAATGACCACAGAAGGAACCCCATCTCTCTCTCAGTACACGGTTGGGTACGTTGGCACTGAGCCGGTTGGTGAGGCCCTTCAAACGCTCCCGATTGATGTCTGTACTGATGAGGTGCGACTCGCACTTTGCGCTGCCATCGCCGGTTGGCGCATGCAACCGTCGATCACTTTGTACTGTGCCAGTCCGTCACGCTGGATGGATCCTGCTATAGCAAACCTCGTGTCGTACATTCTCGCTTACCCGCCAACAGTTGGACACCTCGACATTAAAATCAACGCAATATATGACCCATCGGCGCCGAGGCGACACGTTACGCAACGCTCTGTGGTACTCAGCTCTGGGGGGATCGATTCGACAGCTGCACTGCTCGAAGCCTTGGACCAGGGTAGCGATGTCCTCGCACACTGGGTTGATTACGGCCACCGGTATGCGGCAGCAGAACTTGCCGCAGTCCAGAAGATCACTGCCACTATCGGCGTTCCACTCGAACGCTCGCGTGTGGATCTCGGAAGAGAGATCGCAGCTGGCGAGCAACGGTACGCGCACATTGTCCCAGCGCGTAATGTTCTTCTCGCTGCTATCGCTGCAGCCCGCACATCGGCTGACCATGTTGTAGTGACTGGACTGGCGGACGAGGCCAAAGTCCCCGACAAGAGCCCCCGCTTCTATGCCGAAGGATCCCGTCTCATCGGAGCGACGGTCTCTAGTCCTTTCGCCGACATGAACAAGACCGACGTACTCGTTCGTTGGCGGCGGCGGTGGGCTGATGTGTTGCATCCAGCAATCACCGTGACATGCTACGAAGCATCGGGACGGTGTGGTAGATGCCGTGCGTGTGCGAAGCGTGCAGTTGCGTTTGCCGCCGCGGGGTGGGGCGACGATCCGGGTTTTCGAACGGACCCCTTCACCGACCCGGCTGGTATCATTGCTGATGATTGGCTACCGAGGTGGCACACCTTTGGACCATCTCGCCGGGCAGACCTACTCCTAGCGTTCCGGTATGCACATGATCGACTTCCCGCCCGTGTCGCGGAATTTGCCGAGAAGGCATGGCGTGCAGAAGCGGCAGTCCTGGAACAACGCGTTCGAAGTCTGGAGCCCCAAACGTGAGGACGACCATCAGCCGCTTTCTCGACGGTCTTGCGCTTGAGGTTCCAGAAGGCGTACTACCCCCGTGGTATTCGTCTTTGGCGATTCTGGCAGCACTCAGCGAGCATCCTGAATGGCTCGCCCATGTGCGCCGGGTCGTCGATGTTGGCTGCGGAAGCGGCGTGCTGGCCTGCTGGCTAGCGCGTCGAGGTTTGAATGTCATTGCCCTCGACATTGATACGACCGCCGCGATAGCAACGTCAGCCAACGCGTCCCGTAATGGACTGCGGGTGAAGATTCTCGTCTGTAATCTGACGTATTGCCTTGCTGCCGGAACGGTGGACGCTCTCATTTCCAACTTGCCGTTTGACCCCGATGGAAGTCGAAACCATGGACGGCTCACTCGTGCTCTGGTTGACGCTGAATATCGATCTCACCGAAGGCTGCTCGTTGACGCCCAACGTCTCCTTGACAACGATGGCCGAATTGTGCTCGCGTCATCACCTACGATCGGCGACGGCGACCTGCTACGGACTATCATTGCTGAGGAGGGCTGGGCTGTACTTGACTTGGCAAGTACATGGCTGAATGCGCCTACCCCGAAACATCCGGACAAGCGTCACCTGTATTGCACACTCCTATTGGGCAAACAGGGGGCTTCCAGCAGGAATTGGCCACACGGTTACGTCTTATGCGTCGGCCTAGACTGAGTATTATAGTTCCCTGCAGTAGCGACGTGCGGCTTGAGAGGGCCCTTCGCACTGGGCGGCATGTAGAAGCCGAGACAATTGTCGTGCTGAATGGAGCCACTAATGCTGTCCGGACGATCGCAATAAAGGAGGCCGATCTTGTCGTTGAGATCGCTGAACGGAACTTGGCGCGTGCCAGAGAGGCGGGAGTCGACGCTGCGATTGCTGAGAGTGTGATGTTCCTTGATAGCGACTGTTGGGTGGCGCCGAACACTGTCGGTGAGATTCTACAGGCTTTGGAAAGAACCGAGGTCGTTCGGCCGAGGCTCTGCTACATGTCGCGGAACGCAGGGGAACGTATCGTGGCGCGCGTACGACAATATACTACAGTTGATACTGACTTACCTCTCCTGCCCCTAGCCATACAAAAGGGAATCAAGTCCAGCATTGGCGGGTATTTCTTTGATCCACGTCTTGCTTGGGGTGAGGATTGGGATCTCGCGGCAAGAATTGTCAAGGCAGGCATTCCCGTGATACGATTAGGCAACCCAGGGATATTCCATGATCCGTTATCTATTTGGGCTGACCTTGATAGCGCGCGCCGCATCGGTCGCGGCCGGTATCTCCAATTCCGCGCAGGGCTATACCCCGGCCGAAGCATCAGCAGGGATCTTCGATTCGCGGGTGAGGGACAGTCGTTCCAAAAGCTTCGTGCGATTCATGGGACGGCCGCGGCCGTATATCATATGTTCGGGTGGAGGCTCGCTTACAAGTGGGGGTACCACACGAGCAGGTTACGCAACGCGAGCGTATCATGACACATGTCGTCGTGTTCATCGGGGGACCGGCCGGGGCGGGCAAAACTACATTAGTGTCGCATATTGCAAAGATGTTCAATGCCGCGATACATCGACCACATCAGGCTTTCCTAGTGGTAGCTGCAAACCGTGCTGTAGCACCTGAGCGCGCGTTCGATCTCAAGTACGTGCCTGAACTAGAAGTATGGGCGACGTACAGGCGCTGGTGTGAGCACGAGAGTCTGACTGTGGGAGATGTGCACTACGCGATTCAGCCAACACGCGATTCAGCGGCGGTCATCGGAGAGAATCCTAGAGAGGAACTGTGGGCCCAGGAGCAGTACGTTCCAGCCTACACCAAAGAGTTCTTCCGCTACTTAAAACAGGCTCAAATCGCGATTGGACTGGTTCTTGTAACTGTGGAACCCGCTGAACTCGTTCGCCGACTGTCAGACCGAGATGGGGAACGCGCCCGGTCTCACAGAGCGAGCAGTATGGCGGCAGAACTGGCAGCGGAGGAGGCCTGCTTCGCGGATCTCGTTGCTGCTACCAAAGCCCCTGCGCTGCGAGTTGACAATACGTCTCCAGAAATTGAGCCCACAATTGACGTTGTTCGGGGCTTCATCAAGCAGATGCTTTCCGATGCAAGGATTACGCAGTGCTAGCAGCGATTATCTACCATAAGGTACTCGACAACAGAACGGATCGAATTGACCCATTCAACATCTCGGTTTCAAAGGAGACGTTTCAGTCACACGTAAGAGTATTGGCGGAACATCTCCCAATCATCGACGGTCGCGCACTTCTAGATGGGATTGGCAACCTGATCTCGTCGAAACAGGTCTACGTTCTCTTTACGTTTGACGACGGATATCGAAGTGGTGTGACAGCCGGGGCGGAGATATTGGCTGAGTACGGTTTGCGTGGAGTCGCATTCGTGTCGCCTTGGCACATTGACCGTAATGAGGACTATTGGTGGGATACTCTCGCCGCAAAAGGATCGGTCGAGTCTGACGAATTCATGAGCAGGCAGGTCCACTTGATGTCTCTACCATATGAGAATGCTAGTCGTGATGTCGGACCGGCACTTGGTAGCGAGCCCGGTGGTATCGGTTCGCTGGCAGGATGGGACACGCTACGGGTGACGAGCCCCGTATTGGATGTCGCATTCCACGGTTATCGTCATGACCCGCCTTCGGCGGTGCCTGTTCGTCAATGGCAGCGCGATATCCGGAAGGCGGGAAGGCGATTCGCAGAGGAACAGCTCACTCCTCTCCCGATCATCGCCTACCCGTACGGTTCGCCTGGCGCCATCACCGAAGATCACGTCTCAATTGCCGCTTCCGAGTTCGAACTAGGCTTCGTGGCCACACATCGCATCGCTAAGCCATCGGATGAAGTGCTGTGGCGTTGGAAGCTCCCCCGCATCTTCGCGAGTGATCGCCCGGGGGGCGCATTGTACAGCGAGATCATGGCTCGAATTGAACGCACTGAGAAAAAAGAATAGAGTGCGCGGCACCAGGCCCGTTCTGCCATTTTGTTGCCCGCCGCAACACTCATCTGGGACGTCCTGATGGGGACGAGCCCGTATCGGTAAGTGGCACGCCTCAGCCCACTTTAGACCTTCTGGGAGCGACCTGTGGACGCGGTCTGGCTAGACCTCTTGCTTAATCTGGTAGAGTATGTAGAGCTGGTCTGTGGCGACTTGGTCGGGCTGTTCGATTTCGAGTGCCATATTAGCTCTCCTGATTCTGTGGAGGGGCGGACAATTCCATCCCGTGATACGATGCCATCCGCACCACATATCCGCACCACATATCCGCCAGGATGTGAGGCCGACACATGCAGTTCCAGCAGCGGAGAAGATGAATGATTAATGCAAGAGAATCCCGTGTTATCAGCCGCTATTAACCCCTCACCTTTATGACCCCTCCAGTCGCCTTAACATCCGTCAACGAAACTCGGCGACTTATTGATCTCGTCTTGGACGGACTGACCAGCCATCATTCAAAACGGGCTTATAGGCGGGCGCTGGTTGACTTTATCCAATGGTTTCGGACTTCTGGCGAGCCGATGCTGAACAAAGCCGCAGTCCAACACTATGCAGTTCAGCTCCGTGAACAGCATGTAGGTGACGTCAGTGTTAACCAACGCCTGAGTGCCATTCGCAAGTTGGCCGCTGAAGCCGCAGACAATGGTTGGTTGCCAGAGGCGGTGGCCAACGGCATTCGCCATGTGGCAGGGAGACGTCAATCGGGTCGGCGAACTGGCAACTGGTTGGGCAAGCAACAGGCAGAGCAATTGCTATCTGTCCCAGACCTGACTACCTTGAAGGGCTTGCGGGATCAGGCCATCCTTGCTGTACTCATTGGCTGTGGATTACGCCGTGAAGAAGCCACAAACCTCACCATCGAACATATCCATCAGCGCGATGGCCGCTGGGTCATTGTTGACATCCAGGGTAAGCGCAACCGAGTACGGTCCGTACCCATGCCGGCATGGACCAAAGTTCTCATCGATGCTTGGGTAAATGCGGCCGGTTTGAGTGCTGGCTTTGTCTTTGGACCTATGAACAAGGGAGACAAAGTGATCGGGCCGCGGACTACCTCTCAAGCCATCTGGCGAGCCGTCGAAAAATATACGCGAATGGTTAGCCTGTCCGTTGCTCCCCATGACTTGCGCCGCACCTTTGCCAAACTCGCCCACAATGGTGGCTCCCCTATTGACCAGATTCAATTAAGCCTGGGGGCATACTTCAGTGCAGACCACCGAACGGTATCTAGGTGTGTAACAGAATTTGGTAGATGCGCCATGTGATCATTTGGGACTGAAGGTGAACCTCGCCAATTGTTTCTAACTCAGTTGACTATGTGACAAAATGACTGGCGCGTTTTGCAATCCTCATCCAAAACAAGAAAGTAGATCGTTAGGTGGTCATCCATGCCCTGTGTATGTCTGTTCATCAAGGGTGGCTCCTAACCGGGGTTTGAGACATCTCTTCCGGTACGCTCTCGTTCGTGTCGCTTCGCTATTCGCTATAGCTCTGGGGTATTACCCAGTACAAGGAGCACATTCATGGATTTGTTCGCGACGAACGCTCGATGTGCGCTGTTTGATCTCGGCCTATTGTTCTGCTCGCCCGTCATCGCAGTTTCCTCAACTTCCTGGTCAACCTGCTGTGTGGATTAATCGCGTATTGCCTCCAGCCCAAGAAGCCGTCCCTGGGCTTGGACACCGTGCTACGACTGGAGGTTGCTTAACCCGTACTGACGTTGATTAGAAGGCGATTCTGCTACACGACGCAGGCAAAGGGCTTGTCCCAAAGGCCTATAGCAATAGTGCGCGCGACTTTGGTTGCCCCGCGCTCTTCCTGGTTCTTAGACACACCGACTGAGACCTGCTGGCACCAGGCTGAGAAGGCATTACAATCCAGCCGGGAGCTAAGGGCTGTTGCTTCAAATGGAGTCCACTATCCATCTCAACCGTTTCTGTGATTCTCGCTCAACACACAAATGAACCTACTACAGTGGCAGACTAGAATCATCGCCTTGATGTCGCGTTTCGTAGCACAGGTTAAGGGATCGGCAGCCATGCAACGAACTGACATTAACAAGGTCTCGGAAAATATATTGATTCCGATATTCTCCGAGGTCTACGGCTATCGCAACCTCAGAAATCTGAACTACTCTGAAAGCGAAAACCACCCAAGCGTAGATTTAGGGGATGACGTTGCAAGAGTTTCAATTCAAGTCACCTCAACATCGACAAGCCTGAAAATAAAGGAAACGCTCAAAGGCTTCATTGAGCATGAACTATACCGAAAGTATGACCGCGTGATTGTTTATATTCTCACCGAGAAACAAAAAACCTATTCTGCCAACATCTTCAATGACATCACTCAGGGCAAAGTCGTCTTTGATGTCGATAAGGATATATTTGATTACCGCGACTTGCTGCGTGAAATAGGCAATCTCCAAGCCGACGCAACCCAAAGGGTATTGCATATTTTGGAAACCCATTTTGGCGACGATAGAACACTAGATGCGCCAAGAAGTGAAATTGAAAGGTCAAACACGATCGTCGTTAGATATGCCAAAGGTGATAAGGATTTTGGTTTGTGGCTCTCTTTACAACTGGCAAGTCAAGGCTACCCTGTTTGGTGTGATTTGTTGAATACCGAGCCCGGTGCATACGCTCCAGCAATGGTTGAAGACTTAGTGAGGAATGAGGCGGGCAAATACCTATTTGTTCTTTCAGGTTCGTCAAATGATAATTCTGAACTCCTAAAAGAGTTGAGACTTGCATACGAAACGGCGCAAAGCAGAAAACTCGTGGGACTTGTTATCCCTGTTCAAGTTACTGACATCCCAGAGGATGAACGGACCATCCTATTACAAGGAACATCCCCGATAGATTTCTCACGAGGTTGGTCTACTGGTCTCAATGATTTACTCAAGTACTTGGAAAAGAGCGGTTTGCCGAAAGATGAAAAGTTCACGCCTTCAAAGGCTAATGATCTTTGGCGTATGCAGTTTCATGCCGACAAAGGACTAATATATGAACCAGAAGAGCTTCTCTCAAACTGGTTTCCGATTGATCTACCAGTAGTCCTGTTCTTTCACGAACTGCAACGAAATGGGATCGGGCTGTTGGCAATTCAAGAAGCTGTCCTTCCTTTCCCAGCCATCCAACACAACATTCACCTGATTTCATTCGCGAAAGCTGAAGACTTCTTAGGAAAGTTAGGTAAAGACATATTCATTAGGTCCACAGTCGATATCAAACTTCAGGACTTTCTAGACGGGAATTATGAACAGAAACTTGCTAAAAAGGATTTGGCCTGGAACTTTGTAACCGAACTTCTCAATGACGCGTGGGACCGATTCTTCTCGCAAACGAAATTAAAGAAGTATGCCTTGGCGAACAATCATCTCTGTTATTATTTCCCAATCGGATTTAGTGATAAAGGCGACAACAAAGCGTTTTTTCAAGGTGTTGCGGGCAAGCGAACTTGGCGCTCATTAGCAGGCAAGCATAAGGGCCAATTTTGGCACTTCGGCATTCAAGGCCGGGCCATGCTATATCCAGAACCTGCTTTTCTTGTTAAGTATCATGGGTTAGCTAGCGGTGATGGGTTCAGTATTTGGGGAAGTAAGGAGAAATTGCACACAGCTCGGCGAAGATGGTTCAAGAGTTGGTGGAATCCCGAATGGCGTGACAGGCTCGTAGCTGCAATGGCTTATCTCTCAGGCGAGAAGGAATCTTTCAAAATCTCCTTGGGATCTGACGCGGTCATATCTGTTTCTTCCTCACCATTGGTCTTTCGCAGCCCAGCCACATACATCAACCCTCGCGACACAGTGACCGAAGCTGAAACTGAAATTGAAGCTGACGATGAAGACTTGCCCGATGATGAGGAGTTTGACGAGACGCTTGATGATACGTCTGAGGAAGTTGACCTATGATCGAACTGCGTAAATTCGGTGAACCACGACTACTGTTTGGTCATAATCAGTCAATCGAAGATCCAAGAGATGGCTTGACTCTGTTTGGAACTTTAGATGATGGTAAGCCATTTGGTATTCGTTGGGGAGTTATTGGGACATCTGATGGAATCAAGAGGTTCAAGAAGTGGGTAGAAAGGATCAATACTCCTATATATGATGTCGTTGAAGAATCTCAACCTAAAGACGCTCGCCCTCCTTTTTTAGGCTTTGAGACCACTTTCCGGATTCCATGGTCGGCCAAACCTGCGCTAGAAATCGAAGTGCCGGAAACCGATATCTTGGGTTGCGTGTACCTTGAGGATGCCCACCAAAGAGTCTATAAAACGGTCGACTTATTCTCGACGCGAATTCTCAAAGCTGTCACTAACGAGGAGTCTCAGGCTGATATATGGTTCGTTGTAATTCCTGACTATATCCACAAGTATTGCCGACCAAAGTCTGTTGTTGAAGCGAGATTGAGAATTGGATCAAAGGTAAAAATCGCACCCAGAGTGCTGAAGCAGCTGAGGAGTCAAACTTCCTTCTTGCCAGAGTATCAAGAAGACAACGTTGCGCCGTACTATTTCGAACTCAACTTTCACAACCAGCTTAAGGCCAGACTGCTGAAATCAAGAGCACTGACACAGATTATTAGGGAGAGCACCATAGCTCCGTGGGATTTTCCTGACAGCTGGGGTAAACCTGCACGGGGTATGGACAAGATGCAAGCTGCGGTGGCATGGAATATATCGACAGCGGTGTTTTACAAATGCGGTGGAAGACCCTGGAAAATCAATGAGATACGAGATGGTGTTTGTTATATCGGGCTTGTTTTCAAGCAATTGCCCGAAAATACCACTGGAGGAAATGCCTGCTGCGCAGCACAGATGTTTCTTGACTCAGGTGATGGTGTGGTTTTCAAAGGGAATGTGGGTCCTTGGTATAACCCCGAAGATGGTGATTACCATTTGGATAGAAAAGCCGCTGCCAATTTGATTGGCTTGGCTTTAGATACCTACAAAGGGAAGATGAACCAGCCGCCTTCAGAGTTATTTATCCATGGTAAGGTGGATTTCAATGATGAGGAGTGGGCAGGCTTTAGAGAGGCAGCTGGCAGCAAAACAAACTTGGTGGGTGTAAGAATCAAAGAAAGTAATGAGCTTAAGTTGTTCCGAAAGTCAAAGATGCCTGTGCTTAGGGGTATTGCCTATATACACTCAAAACGAAAGGCGTATCTCTGGAGCAGAGGTTACGTTCCCAGATTGCAGACATATCCGGGGCGGGAAGTGCCTAATCCATTGCTTGTTGACGTCTGTAGAGGGAGAGTCGAGATTGACGTTGTCTTAAACGACTTGCTGGCGTTAACGAAGCTAAATTACAATACTTGCGTTTTTGCTGATGGAGTTCCTGTGACTTTACGCTTTGCAAATGCGGTTGGTGAGATTTTGACCGCTGGACCTCTGACAAGAGATGACAAAATTGAGCCCCCACTGCCTTTTAAGCACTATATATAGGACGACACCCGAATTGTTAGGTGGCCCATTATTACAGCAGGCTCAGGCTATGGTGCCAATTCACGGATCCCTTGCTGTTTTGGGAGGGCAGGTGCACACTGAAGTGCGCCTGAAGTGCGCCCCTATCGTTGGAGCGTTTTCAGCGCTTGCTAAGGGATGGTTTCATGCGCCTTGTTGCGCTCTCCATTGCGCTTCAAACTGCACCGGGCTCAGATCGCCGAGCGCTGAATGAATGCGCTTTCGATTGTAGACGGCATCGATGAACTTGCCGATCTGCGAGTCGCGTCACTAAGAATGTTACCCACAATGGATCGGTGGCGTCACGTAAGAATGTTACCCAATACAGGGAGGCATCTGCGTGAGCAAACCGAAACCGAATCAGGCCTATCTCGATCAACTGCGGAAGCGTTACGCCAAAGCCAGTAAGAAACAGCGCACGGTCATCCTCGATGAGTTCGTGGCCACCAGTGGCTATCACCGCAAACATGCCATCGCGCTGCTGCGGGGTCACCGGGGCTGGCACCGATCGGCGACGCCGTTTCACCGCCTGCGCCGACGCATCTACGGCGACGAAGAGAAACGGGCGGTGCTGTACTTGGCCGAGGTGTTCGATCAGATCAGCTCCAAACGCTTACGAGCGGCCATGGACGCGGAACTGGTCACGTTGCGCCAGCAGCGACATCTACGAGTCAGCGCGGTGTGCTACCAGCATCTGCAGACCATCAGCGCATCGAGCATGGATCGTCTGCGGCGCCAGGAGCGTAAGCCAGCTCGCCGCCGGGGGGGCACCAAGCCCGGGACATTACTCAAACGCCAGATCCCGGTGCGCACGTTCGCGGAGTGGGACGACAAGCGCCCTGGGTTCGAAGAGGTCGATCTGGTACAGCATGATGGTGGCAATCCCAGTGGTCGTTTTGCCTGTACGCTGAACGTCACCGATGTCGCGACCGGCTGGACCGAAATGCGTGCCGTCCAGAACAAAGCCCAAGGGCGTGTCTTCGCCGCTCTCAAGCACATCCGCCAACGCATGCCCTTTGAGCTGTTAGGGATCGACTCGGACAACGGCGCCGAGTTCATCAACAATGAACTGTGGCGGTATACCCAGGAGCAGGCCATCACCTTCACGCGGGGGCGCGTCGGGCGCAAGAATGATAACCCGTTCGTCGAGCAGAAGAACTGGTCGGTCGTGCGGCGCATGGTCGGCTATGACCGCTACGAGACCCCCAAGCAGGTCCGCCAACTGAATACGCTCTATGACCTGTGCAGTGTGTACACTAACCACTTTCTGCCCGTCAGCAAGCTCGTGGCCAAGCGGCGGGAGGGCAGTCACCTCCAGCGGATCTTCGATGATCCCAAGACCCCGTATCAGCGGGTCTTGGACTCGCCCGATGTCAGTCCCCAGGTGAAAGCCAAACTCAGAGCCATTCATGCCGCCTTGGATGTGGTCAAGCTCAAACAGCAGATTGATGCTGCGATCGATGCCATCAAGCCCAGCAAAGTGCCGCCGTTGCAGCTACGGTAACATTCTTACATGATGCCGCTCGATCTGTGCCAGGGCGTCCTCAAAGGTCTCGTACTCGCTCAGGCCGAAGGCCTCCTCTTCTTTTAGGGTCCTCATCCATCGTTCTGCGAATCCGCGCTTCGCGTGCCAGGCAGCCCCGCGGTCGCTCATACTCATTCGAACCCCGCACTCGTCGAGCAGTTGCGTGTAGTGCGGCGTCGCGTATTGCACGCCCTGATCCGAGTGATGGATCTCTGGGACGCCACGCTTGAGCGCGCGCCTCAGCGCATGTACGGTTAGGTCATGGGTCAGATCGCGGCCCAGCTCCCACCCACGGATGCAACGCGTGAACACATCCAGCACGATAGCCAGGAACACCACTTCGCCCGTGGCCAGGACGATGTACGCGCGAAGCGTATCGCTGCACCAGACCTGGTTAGGATGGTCGATGCGCGGCAGATCGCGCACCAGGTTCGGATAGCGTGGGAAGCCATGGGCGGAGTCCGTCGTGAATACGACCCGCGTGGGCTTTTTCGCCTGGATCCCAGCCGTTTCCAGGATGCGCCGCACGCGCTTGCTGTTCACGTGAGCGAACCGCTTGCGTTTGCGCACCAGCTTGGTCAGCCGGCGATAGCCATACGTCGGGTGCTTGCCTGCCAGTTGCTCCAACTGCTTGAGCAGCCGTTGATCCGCTGCCGTGTCGACGTGACCAGGCCCCGCATGGTAATAGCTACTCTCGGCCAACCCGATCAGCCGACACATCGCTGCCACGCTCCCGTATTCGGGCGCCAGCGCACTCACGATCGCTCGCTTGACCGCGACACTCGGCTCAGCCACTTTGAGGCTTTTTTTAGCGCCGCAATCTCGACGGCCTGCTGCCCGATCAAGTGCTCCAGTTCTTCCACCTGCTGATCGACGGCTTCCTCCGGCGTACGCTGCACGAACACGAGCGGGAGCTTCTCAATCGCCTCGCGCTTCCACTCGTACAGCATGCTCTCTTTGAGCCGATGCTTCTTGGCCAGCTGAGCCACACTAACCTTGCCCGCCAACAGTTCCAGCACAACGGCGGCTTTGAACTCCGGACTGTGCTTACGTCTCTTGTTGCTTATCATTTGAGCTACCTGCTATTTTCTCCCTTAGCAGGCGCTCCAACTTTAGGGGCGCATTACACACTAACTGCCTGGTGTCCTGCCAACCATACACCAATTCAGCTGCACCGATCTCATCTCCCAACTCGATCTCTAATTTTGTGTAGGTGGCTCGGAAGTAAAGCTCAACGCAATCACAACGTTATTGGACCAGCAAAAAAACCACCGAGTTTCAGATACCGAGCTGCCAGCGCTTCCGCTTTACAGGAGTTGAAGCCAGTCGCATTCGCAACTTTGTATCACTATATGCCCGCATGGTGGTAACTCGAAGCAAAAACCTGAACAACCGGCCGCGAATGATAGCCATCCAGACGTCTCACGCGTCTTTGTTGCCCGTCGTGTCCGCCTGAGACTTCCTACCCTACCGTCTCGAATTATGGCTCGTACATTGTTCTTGTAGTCATCACGCGAATATGAAGTGGGTTAGGTCAAGCGGACTGTAGATATTAGTTTGGAAGGAAGTTCGCGAACAAACCGCCACACGTAACGAACCGCCTGTTCGGCAGCGACAGCGAAACGGCTGCTGAGACGAATAAGGGCAGATAGGTCAAGAGCCCGATACTTATTGCGTCTGAAGTAGATCCCAGAATCAATTGTCGGCTCTCGTAGAATTGTTCGCAGTGCTGGGCTCTTGTTGGAGATGTCCTTTGGTATACTCCCGCCGCGACACACCTTACGCTCGTCGCCTCACGTCCTATGTCCTCGGGTACAGCACCATTGCCGACGTGCTTGGTGTCCTATTAGTGAACAACCTCTCCCCATCCACTTGAGGGTATAGCATTAGCAGATCAAATGGCAGGCTAGTGCTGAAACCCAAAACTGATGGTGATCAACTTTGCGTATTGTTACTGACCTGACCAGCTTCTACAAGGACAGTGCAAACAAGCTGTCTCTTCAACCTATTGATAAATAGTTCCTACTCCCTCCCCTTCTCGGTTTTTCCATGCATTAGCATTGGTATTACCGTAAGACCATTGAATTAGCATAGGAATCAGCCCAACACAAAGGAGCCGCCCGGGCATGACGACACATGGCTTACCTAATTAAATTGGTGACGTGGGCAGATATGACTTCTGCAACCCGCCGAGGAACAAGATGTTTGATGGGAGGTCTCTCATATCACGGAACGAAGGGACCTTGTCTGCGACCAGTGTCTTGACGAATGAGCTGACATTAAGCGGCCTATGAATATCGGTTCTGCAACAGGTTGGCGAATAAGCTACCAAGTCGTTGATGATTATCAAGATGTGATGCGCACACCACATTTGATGCAGATAAAGCTAAGGGATACGCATCAAGCAAACCCAACTACCCCGTCGTGCACATGTACACAACCCGCGGTTACAATGGGCGCATGGCAAAACAGTATAAGAACCCACCTACGATGGTGATCGACCCTAAAAAGAAGTACAAGGCGCGTTTCAAGACCAGCAAAGGCGATATAGTGGTCGAGTTATACGCGGATAAAGTCCCGAAAACAGTCAACAACTTTGTCTTCCTGGCGCGTGAAGGCTTCTACGACGACACCACATTTCATCGTGTGATTAAGCCATTCATGATTCAGGGTGGCGATCCCACAGGCACCGGCCGAGGTGGTCCGGGCTATCAATTTTCCGATGAATTTAGCCCCGACCTCAAACATAATACGCCCGGTATTCTGTCCATGGCCAACGCCGGCCCGAACACCAATGGCAGCCAATTCTTCATCACCCACATTCCTACTCCGCACCTAGACAACCGTCACGCTGTATTCGGCAAGGTGGTCGAGGGCATGGATGTGGTCAACGCCATCCCCGAGCGCGACCCTGGACGCGCCAAAGAACCAGGCGAGAAGCTAATCAGCGTTGAGATTATCGAAGAGTAGAGGATAATGGAGCAATGGCGATCATCCTGAGCCTTGTCAAGGATGATCGCTGACTCTCCTTGAACACTATTCAGGAGTAGTCGGTTGCCCCGATATGGGTAGTAGACAATGTTTTGATCCAAGTTGTCTGAGTCGTTTGTAGTACTGAAACAGGATATATTTCACTCACGCGCCCCGCTCAGATGAAGGTAATATAGCAACCTCTACTGGTAGCCACAAAGCACGTCTGTACATGTCAACACGTAAGTATCCCTTGTGAGGAGAAACAATCCCTGTTCAGAGGCACCAATTGAGTCAGGTCAAAGGGCGCACATGTATGGGTTTTGTAATTCATCGGCAAATTGATAGCCTGGGCCGCCGCGGCCGGTGCCGGTCGGGTCGCCGCCCTGGACCATGAATGGCTTGATGACGCGGTGGAAGGTGGTGTTGTAGTAGTAGCCGTCGCGCGCCAGGAACACGAAGTTGTTCACGGTCTTGGGCACCTTGTCGGCGAACAGCTCGACGACGATATCGCCTTTGCTGGTCTTGATGCGAGCCGTGTACTTTTTCTTCGGATCGATCACCATCGCGGGTGGGTTCTTATACTGTTTTGCCATGCGCCCATTGTAACCGCCGTGCTGCTTTGCCCGCTCTGCCTATAAAATAGAGCCAGATCACTGCTGCATAATCTTCTGTCGTTGATGGTCATCAAACATCATCCCAAGGTAGGAATGGAGGTTGCTAGTGAAGATGGTTATGGCGGTCGTTCAGGCCGATGACGCGCCCAAAATCACGGAGGCGCTGGTCAACACAGGCCACCGTGTCACGCGCATCGCCACCACCGGCGGCTGGCTGAGGCGCGAAAACGTTTCACTCCTGCTTGGCGTCGAGGATGAGCGAGTGGACGAGGTGTTGTTGGTGCTGCAGCAATCGAGCCAGCGCCGGAAAACGCAGAGCGCCACGTCACGCGAGACGCCGGATCCACCCAGCTCGCAGGAGACGGCTGTCGAGGTCGGCGGCGCCATCGTCTTCGTGCTCGACGTCGAGCAGTTCGAGCATTATTAGGCGGCGTTGTCCGGCATGAGCTGCGGCATCCCCGGTTGAAGTTGGCCCTTGAACTGGCTGAGATAGAGATGGTGGTAGAACCCGCCCTGGGCCAGCAATGACTCGTGTGTGCCGCGCTCGATGACTTCACCGCCGTTGATGACCAGCACCTGGTCGGCGTCACGAATGGTGCTCAAGCGGTGAGCGATCACGAAGCTGGTGCGCCCTTGCATGAGCCTTAGTAACGCTTCCTGCACGTGCCTCTCAGTGCGGGTATCCACGTTGCTGGTGGCCTCGTCCAGGATGAGGATATCGGGATCGGCCAGGATGGCGCGGGCGATGGCGATGAGCTGGCGCTGTCCCTGGCTCAGGTTGTTGCCGCGCTCGGCGAGGATGGTCTGGTAGCCCTGGGGGAGGCGGTGGATGAACTGGTCCGCGTTCGCCAACCGGGCGGCTGCGATGACGTCATCGTCGCCGGCATCCAGGCGGCCGTAACGGATGTTCGCCATCACCGTGTCGGCGAACAGGAAGTTATCCTGCAACACCAGGCCCAGCTTGCGGCGCAAGTCATCTTTGGCGATGTCACGGAGATCCAGGCCGTCGATGCGGATGGCGCCGCTGTCGACGTCGTAGAAGCTGATAGTTTGCGAACAGATTTCATTGCAGTAGAGAATGGAGAGGGTGACCGGGCGATCAGTGATTTAAGACTCGCTTGTAAACATCTTCGATGCGCTCGATCATCTTCTCTTGTGTGAATTCGGCCATGACGCGCGCGCGCCCGGCCTGGCCCAGCCTGTGCCGCAGCGGTGCGTCGCCGATCAGTTGCGTGATGGCTGTGGCCAGTGGTGCGGGGTCGCGCGGCGGCACCACCAACCCCGTCACACCGTTCTGTGTCACAAAGGAGGTGCCGGTGCCGAGTTCGGTGGTCACGACCGGTTTGCCCGATACCATCGCCTCAAGCTGAACCAGCCCAAAGGCTTCGCTGCGCTCGGACGAGGGGAACGTAAAGATGTCGCTGGCAGCGTAATACGGCGGCAGGTCGGGGTTGGCGATCTCGCCGGCGAAGTTCACCCGGTCGCCGATGCCTATCTGCTGCACCTGCGCCTTCCAGGGCTGCTCCATCGGTCCGCGCCCGATTATTGCCAGCCGCGCGTGTGGGATGGCGGGCATTGCCTCGAGGAGATAGTTCAGCCCTTTGTAATAGCGCAGGGCGCCGACAAACAGCAACAACGGCGTGTCCGCGGGTGCGCCGGCCAGCAGGCGCGCGCGCGTCTCTGCCACAACCTGCGCCGGCACGTTCAAGAAGGGCGCCGTGTTGATGCCCATCGGGACGGCGATGCACTTCTGTTTGAAACGCCTCAGGATGTGCGACGACTCGATATAGTTGGGGCTGGTTGCGAGGATGGCATCCACACGACCCAGGACGCGATCCATCAATGGGGCGTAAACCGTGCGCAGGTGTCTCTGGCGCACGATGTCGCTCTGATAGGTGAGCACGGTCCTGCGGGCGCGGCCGAACAGATAGTTCGCCGTCTCGCCCAGGGGGTAGGGGAACTGCAGGTGCGCGATGTCGGGTCGCTCGCGGCCGAGCAAGCGAAAGAGGGCCAGGCTGACCGGCGCCGACGAAATCGTCGCCAGCCTGCCGGCGAAGACGACACGAACGCCGTTGATTTGTTCGACGTGTGTATGTCCGTCACGGCTGGTGACCAGCACGCTGACCTCGTGCCCCCGGGCGGTCTGTGTCTCGGCCAATAGCTTGATGTGATTTTCGATCCCACCTTCGACCGGGAAGTAATCCTTATAGATGTGCAGTATGCGCATGGTGTTGTGTGCGTTCAATTGTAGTCATGTGAGGGGCCGTCAGGCTGAAAGCCCTCTTCAGAGGGGATGACGGCGCTCCCGGACGGCGCTCCCGGTGTGGTGTCATGGTAGCCCGGTGCAGGCGGCAGCGTCATGTCGCAGCAGCACGGTGAATACGCCGAAGGTGTGCTTTTGGTAACAATTGTCCAGCAGGCTGGTCAGGGTCGGGTCGTTGCGGAGCGCGGGTGCTTTCATCCATTCCTTGTCCGTCCAGGCGATGGCTTCGACACGACGCGTTTTCAGTGCGTCGATCAGAAGCAGGGGGTTGTCCCGATTGACACTGATGTAGGTGAAGATCTCTTCGCCGGGCCGGTTGGCGAAATAGAGGATGTCGGGGTCGGTCAGGGTGTAGCCGCCGGGTGGCACGGAGCGCTCGACCAGGTCGATGGCACGCTGGCGGTCGGCGTATACCTGGGTGTAGCGAAAACGTGTGCTGTAACCGGCCGATACCTGCACCAGGTTGGTGGCGATGTCGAAACCGATGGTGAGCGCGGCCAACACCGCCAGCGTGAGGCTCGTGCGCGAGAGCGCCAAGCGCGGTGCGGCCAGCCATGCGGCTGGCAGCGCGAGCAGTAGCGGCACAACGAGTTTCGCAAAGGCGATGCCGCCGATCCGCAGGCGTGTGCTCAGGGCCGTGGTGTCGAAGGTGGACTGGTACAGCGCATAGACCGGGTCGCCCACGATGAGCAGCAGGTAAATGGCCGTGACAGCCAGGATGGCGCTGAGGCGCAGGATCGGATGCGATCCCAGGCGCGCGACATGTGCCAACAGATAAGCGCTCGCGACGATGGCCATGAGCGGCAGCGCCGGCGAGTAATAACGCGGGTAGCCCCAGGCCGGGTCGACGAACAGGGTGTACGCGACGATCACGATCAGGCTGAAAATGATCAGCGCATCTTCGGCGTTCAGCCGATTGCGCAGGAGTCGCATGGCGCTGGGGAATAGTGCCGTGACCAGCCACAAGGCGTAAGCCGGTCCCAGCCAGAAGATGAACACACCTAACGACTGCGGCGCGCGCGTGAGGATCGTGGTGAGGCCGCCGAATGCGCCGCCGAAGTGGCCGGATAACCCGGCGCTGGCATCGGCCAGCGTGAAGCCCGTCAACGCGCTGTAGACGGAATGGGTGGCCAGGAACAGCAGCAGGCCCATGATGGCGAAACCAATGACGACCAGCGCCTGCCGCCACTGCCGGCGCAACAGGCAATACAGCGCCAGCGCAGCCACCAGCATTGGCGGGGTGGTCAGCTTGATCCACAGGCACACGGCAAACCCTATCCCCAGCAGCAGCACCTGCTGCCAGGCGGGTCTTTGTCGCATTGCGAACCACAGGCAGAGCATCAGTGTCAGCGCCAGCATCAGCAGACTGCTGTCGGAGTCGATCAGGATGCTGTTCTGAATCGTAAGCGGGCACAGCGCGAAGAGCCAAATGGCCAGGATGCCGATGGCACGGCTGTCAGCGCGGCCCAGTTCCTGCTGATAGACCAGCCGTGCCAGCCAGGGAATGGTCGCGACGGTGGCCAGGTTTGGCAGCAGCATGGCGATGCGCGCTGCGTCGACCGTGCGCCCGAACAACAGAAAGCACAACTGTATCCAGTGGATGAACAGTTGAGGGTGCACGTGCAGCGTGCGCAGCCGATACCAGTCCGCGGCTGCCCTGAAGATCATGTGCTCGTCGGTCACGAGCGGTTGCCAGCGCATCGCGGCTGCACAGACGACGATGACAAGACAGGCGCCCAAGACGTTGATGGCGGTCATGTGCTGTTCGACGAACGCATGCGCCGCGTCACCCGGCGCATGTTGTGATGCCTGCATACTTAACCTATTCATACTTGGGTTGAAATCAAGATGTTTGACGTGACGCCAGCGCAGCCTCCGCAGGCGCGATCCCTGGCTGTGATCGCGTACGCCATGCCAGCGCCAGGTCGTTGACCGCGATGATGGCAATCAACAATGTGCGGGCTAACACGACGAAGACGAGCAGCGCCGTTGCGTCCGGAAAAAACTTGAGATACAGCGGATACTCGACCAGGTTGACAAGGCCCAATGTCGCCAGGTAGAGCACCCCGCGCCGGTTGGGAAATAGAACGGCAATGAGCGGCGCCATCCACATCAGAAACTGCGGGCTGTAACCCCGCGAGTAGAGCAGCAGCAGATGCAGCGAGAAGCCGGCGGCGGCGACGATTTGGAGCGGATCGCGCTGTTTGATCGTATGTTGCTTGCGCCACCATTGCCAGAAAAAGAGCGCGAACAACGCCCCAAATACAACGGTGACCGGCCACCAGAAGCCGGCCTGACTGTCACCCAGCAGGGCGCTGGAGGGATCAAAGCGTTGGGCCAACGGCGCGACGCCACCTGCACCGTAATAGTCCTCGACCAATGCCCAAATCGTCAGCCATGCATTGCGCCCCATTACGTTGCGCAGCGAAGCGATCGTCATGGCCGGGTTGGCAAGCAAAAACGGCACACAGATCAGGGCGAGGACGACGAGAAAACAGGATAAATACAGCGTCCTGCGGCGCCAGCCGGGCAGGCTGCACATCGCGATCGGGACGATCAGGGCAGGGAAGATTTTCGTCGCAGCGCCCAGGGCAGCCGCGACGGCACTCCATTTGTCCCGGTTACGGATGAGCAACAACAATGCCCATAGAAAGAAGAACACGGGCAGGCTATCGAACGCGCCGTTCCACAAATAATAGGGGACGAAGAGCAGCGCATACAGCAGCGCGCTGCGCTCGGCCACCATATCTCCCCACACGTCGCGCGCAATCTGGCTTAACACGACCAGCGATCCCACTTCGCCAGCAATACGCAACAGCGTGGTGAGTGTGTAATAGGCAGCTTCGGTTGCCAGCCCACCCCCTAATAGCGCACTGAACCGGTACATGCCAACGCTGGCCCAGGGAAAGAGCGGCGGGTATTCGGACCAATAGTGCAGATAGGGATACCAACCCTGGTCGGAGAGTTGGGACATCTCCAGGAAGAAACGATAATCGAAAAACTTATCGGAGCCCACCAGGAGTGGCACGCGTACGGCAGCCAGTAACAGACGCGAGAGTGTAAATACAAGCACGATGATGGTGAGCCGTGATCGCTTCATTCAATGCACTCCCGGATGGCTGGATGTCTGCGCCAGCACGTCTGCAAGCAAGCCGATGACTTTCTGCTGTGTCCGGCGCAGGTCGAGTTGTTCCTCCGCCAGTTTTCGCGCTGCCGTCTGGATGGCGTGACGTCGCTCTGGATGGCGCAGCAAGCGCAACATGAGCTGGCACAGTGCAGCGTCGTCACCGACGGGAAACAGGCTACCCGCGTCACTCTCTCGCAATAGATCCGGCGCATGGCCTACCGGCGTGCTGATGACCGGCACGCCGCAGGCGAGACCCTGGAACAACACCAGTGGCCCCGTCTCCATGGTTGAGGCAATGGTCACGGCGTCGAGCGCGTTTAGTAGTGCGGTCAAGTCATCCGGCCAGGGTAAGGCCAGGGCGTTCGTCTGCGCAAGCAAAGGTGCCAACGATTGATAGTAGGCCTGGCTTTCCGGGGTGGGGCGTACGGCACCAACCACGGCGAACCGCGCTATGGGATATTGTGCCTGCACCTGCTGTGCGGCGCGCAAGAAGTCGTCCTGCCGTTTCAGTGGGATGAAATCGCCGAGGATGCCGATCAGCGGCTGGCTTTCTGGGATGTTCAGTGCGCCGCGACATTGGGCGCGTTTTTCGGCCGAAGGGGCGAACCTGGCGAGGTCAACGCCTGATCGGATCACGAGCGACTTGCCGGGCTGCCCGAACTGATCGATCGCGCTCGCCGCTGCACCGATGATCCTGTGCACGCTGGGCAGGCCGGCCAAGGCGCGCGCCAGCAGCAGCGATTTGCCGTCGCCGAGGTTGTTGTGGCTGTGCCATACCACCGGCTTACCCGCCAGCGCTGCGCCGAGCGTCCCCCACGGGAAGGTGGGCGCGCTATTGGCATACACCAGGTCGACGTGCGTGCGCCTGATCAGCGAACGCAGCGTCATGCTGAGCCGGGGTGTGGAGGCGGCGAATGCCAGCACGTCCTTGAGTGTTTTCCTGATCAGCGAGAAACGCTGGATGGGCAGGGCCGTCGTAGCGACGCGAAGTTCGCTCAACGCCTCAGCCAGTGGGCCTGGACCGGGGATGGCCACGGTGACGTCGAATTCGGCGCACAAGGCCGGCAGCAGGTCAAGCAGCACGCGTTGTCCGCCGGCGATGGTGGGAAGGGCTTCCAGGAAGAGAATGTGGTGTCGTCGCACGTCAGTGTTCTCCCGAACGGGTGAGCCGCGTTGCGTGGCGCTTGTTGCGCAGCCACAGCGCCATTCGTGCCGTCGCTTGAAGCACCGCGCCGCCAGGCAACGTCAGCAGCCATTGCGCGTAGGCGGCCGTCGAACGGGGCTGCAACCGGATCGATTGCGCGAACATGGCACGGGCGTCCCTGGCGTTGCCTGCCATGGCGAACTGGCGACCGATGTACAAACACAACATCGCCAGCGCCGGCTTGCGCATGGAGGCATATACGCCGGGTGCATAGGCGACCGCTCGCTCGATGACGGCAGTGCGGCTGCGGTAAATCGTCCACACATCCTCGCTTCTTGCTGCCGTTTGGCCATGAAAGCGGTAACGTGCCAGGACGGCAGGCGTGTAGGCAACCGGTGAGTAGGCGGCAATGCGCAGCCACATGTCCCAATCTTCTCGCCGTTTAAGCAACGGGGATTCGTCAAAATACCCTACCTGCTCGAATACCTGGCGCCGCACCACGGGGGTGGGGGATGCGATGAAGTCACGCAGTATGAGTGACGCCCCAATCCACCCGCTATGGGCCGGGTTGATCTGGCTGAAGCGATGCAGCGGCTGGCCGGTCGTGCCGTCGAACACCTCGGCATCGCAGTAGACCCAGGCGGGTGCACTCGCGGCGGAGATCAAGGGTAACTGCTGCTCCAATTTTTGCGGCAGCCACACGTCGTCGTCATCGAGGAACGCGATGAACTCACCCCCGGCCGCACGGATGCCGGTGTTGCGCGCAGCCGCCTGGCCTGCGTTTTGCTGGCGCAGATAACGCACCGGTGCGCTGTAGGCAGTGACGACGGCGGCCGTGTCATCGCTGGAACCGTCATCCACGACGACGATTTCAAGGTCGCGATAGGTTTGCGCGAGCACGCTGTCCAGTGTGTCACGCACCAGGCGAGCGCGGTTGTAGGTGGGGATGATGACGCTGACGTGCGGCATTCAACGATTCTCCAATCCCAACTGGCGGAACAACACCTGGTAGCGGCGGTGGTAGGTATGATCGCGCAAGGCGCGCGCCTGGCCGGCGCGGCGGATCTGCTCGGCTTCGTCCGGGTGTGCCAGGTAATAACGCACCTTATCCAGCAATTCGTGCTGGTTGTGATAAACCAGCACTTCCTTGTCCAGCTCGTAGAACTCGGCCAGTTCGTCTGCATAGCCGGTGCAATAGAGCGCGCCACTCATGGGCGCCTCGAATTCGCGCAGGTGCAGGTGCTGCAACACTGGGCGGCTGGGATCGTGCCCAGCATACACTTCCAGGAACCCCAGGCTGATGTGGCTGCGGCTGTAAAGGGCAATCAACGCCTCGTCGGAGATGGGGGCATGGACATTTTTGGGAAAGCGGCTGCTCAGGTCGCGACGGAAGTCCAACTCCGCCAGCTTCGCCGAAGCCCAGGCCTGCATGTGTGGCGTGCGCGCCGTGGCCGCGCGGAAGATGAACCAATAGCGTTTCACGGCGGCGCGGCGCGGGTTGAGATCGCCGGAGATCCAGCCCGGCCCGTAGGCGTGCGCGTCGATGCCGTTTTCCAGCAGATGGGCGATATAGCGCGTGCGCAGCGCGTAATTCGCGCCGACGAACGAGGCGGCGATGTCCCGTGGCAGATCCATCGGCTTGAAGTATTTGGGATTGGAGGCCATCTGCCACCAAATCGGCCTGGCGCCAATGGCCAGGAACTTCTCGCGCGCGTCGCGCTCCGCGTGCAGGTTGTAGTCGAAGTGAGGCGACAGTTCGTCGACGAGATCGAACTGGTGGATGTTGTTGCACGAAAAGTTGCAGGCTGCCAACAGCGCCGTAGCGACCAACCGCACCTGGTATCGCAAT
>JAMDDR010000552.1 GCA_023488685.1 Chloroflexota bacterium
TGTTGGGGGACGATGCTGCCAAGGGGTACCAGGCCCAGGTTCAATTGGTGAAGATCGGCAGCAAGGAAGCCAAGCCGCAGAGCGAGTAGCGCCCGGCTTGAACGCGTGGCCACCCAATCGGCGCTCTTTCTATCGTATTATTTTGACTACACAGGACGTACAGCAACCATTTTGAAGGGGAACTCGAACCATGCGCATCCTTGTCACCGGCGGGGCCGGTTTTATCGGCTCACATCTATGTGACCGTCTCATCAGCGAAGGCAACGACGTGGTGGTGATGGACAACTTCATCACCGGGTCGCCGGTGAACATCGCCCACCTGGAAGGCAACCCACACTTCCTGTTCATCAAGGCCGATATCAGCGAGTCGTGCCAGGTCGACGGGCCACTCGATGCGGTGATGAACCTGGCTTCGCCGGCCAGCCCGGTCGGCTACCTGGAAAACCCGATTGCGACGATGCGAGTGGGGGCGCAAGGCACTTACAACGCATTGGAACTGGCGCGCCAGAAGGGGGCACGCTTCCTCATGGCCAGCACCAGCGAGGTGTACGGCGACCCGCTGGAACACCCGCAGCGCGAGACGTATTGGGGCAACGTGAACTGTATCGGCATCCGCTCGGTGTACGATGAGGCCAAGCGCTATGCCGAAGGGCTTACCATGGCCTTCAATCGCACCTACGGCGTCCAGACGCGCATCATCCGCATCTTCAACACTTACGGCCCGCGCATGGCGTTGAACGACGGGCGGGTCGTGCCGAACTTCGTCGCCCAGGCCGTGCGCAACGAGCCGATTACCGTTTATGGCGACGGCACGGCGACGCGCGCGTTCTGCTACGTCTCCGACCTGGTGGATGGCATGCTGCGTCTGCTGTGGTCAGATGAGGTGTTGCCCGTCAACATCGGCAACCCCATCGAGATGACGGTGCTGGAGTTCGCCCAGGCTGTCCGTGCCGCCGGCCAGCCAGAGTGCAAGAGCGAAATCGCCTTCGTCCAGCCCAGGGCCGAACGCATCGCCGACGACCCGCAGCGCCGCCGCCCCGACATTACCCGTGCGCGCAGCATCCTGGGTTGGGAACCGAAAGTATCCCTTGAAGAGGGTTTAAAGTTAACCATCGAGTACTTTAGGAAGGCAATCGCTTAAATGGATAGACGAGTTGAGATTCAACTGCCCGAGACAGTCGCGAATCAGATTGAGCAGGTCACGCGCACGAGCGGCAAGCCGGTGAATCAGCTCATCGTCGAAGCCATCGAACTCTGGCTAAGTGAGCGTCGTACCTGGACCAGGTTAGAACAGCAGGAACTGGCTATCGCCGACTTGACATTGCAGGGCATCTTCCGTGATCCGACGCCCGGTGAGGCCACAGGTGCCGCCCTATGGAATAGTTTATCTCCCGCCGAGAAGGACGCGATCAAGCAGGAACTGGATCACCTTCCTGCTGGCCCTAGTGCAAGCGATGTTGTGATCGCCGGCAGACGATGAGATAAAGGCGCTCACGAAGTGTTCTCTTGCAACGTGGAATAGGCGCCATCTTTGTCAGCGGTGACCAAACACAATTAACGGTAGCTCAAGCCGAAGGATTACAGTCCCAAAATCCGTTCGACTATGTGCAGCCACAGGACACACAGCAAACGAAGTCGTAGCGTTCATAAGCTTCACATCAAGCCAAAATGGATCCGGATTCTCTACGAAATCCTCAAGCCGCTAGCCATGTCCCACTGGATTGGCGTATGACGATTCATGATTGGCTTTGAGCATTACTTGTATGCTAGCGCCCACTTCTCAATTTACTTTCTAGCATAACCAAGGGTGATATGATCTAAAAGATGGCAATCATTTTCCCATTTACGGCAATCGTCGGCCAGGAGCGCATGCGACGCGCCCTGGTGTTGAACGCAATCTATCCGCAGATCGGCGGCGTGTTGATCCGCGGCGAACGTGGCACGGCCAAGAGCACCGCCGCCCGCGCACTGGCAGCGTTGTTGCCCGAGATCGAGGTGTTCGAGGGCGACCCATTTCAAAGCGACCCGCGCAACCCGGCCGCGTACCCCGACGAGCTAAAGGCGCGCCTCGCCGGCGAAACGCTGAAGATCATCGCGAAGAAAACGCCGTTTGTGAATCTGCCCGTCAGCGCGACCGAAGACCGCGTGGTCGGCACGCTCGACATCGAGAAGGCCATCCAGAAGGGTGAGCGGCGTTTCGAACCCGGCATCCTGGCTGCCGCCAATCGGGGCGTGCTGTACGTCGACGAGGTCAACCTGTTGGACGACCACGTCGTGGACCTGCTGCTCGACGTTGCCGCAATGGGCGTAAACGTCGTCGAACGGGAGGGCGTGAGCGTCTCGCACGCAGCACGTTTCGTGCTCATCGGCTCGATGAACCCTGAGGAGGGTGATCTCCGCCCCCAGTTGCTCGACCGCTTCGCGCTGGCCGTGGACATCCTCGGCATCCGCGACCCGGCTGCGCGCATGGCGATCCTGGAGCGCAACCTGGCATTCGAAGCAGACCCGGTCGGGTTCCTGGCGCAGTGGCAGCCCAAGGAGCAACAGCTCCGCAACGATATTGTCGCGGCGCGCGAGCGTCTGCCCAACGTCAAGCATACGCAACGCAACCTTGCCACCATCGCCAACCTGGTCGCCAGCCTGGGCGTGGACGGCCACCGCGCCGATATCGTCATCCTGAAGACGGCCCGTGCGCATGCCGCGCTGGCTGGCCGCGACACCATCACCGAACAGGATATCCTGTTGGCCGCCGAACTGGCGTTGCCGCACCGCCTGAAGCGACATCCGTTCCAGGACACCGAGCAGGCCATGGCCGTGCTGGGCGATAAGCTGCAACAGATCGAAGACCAGATGGACGGCAACGCACAACAGCAGGAGTCACAGACCCAGCAGGCCAAGGCGCAGGAGAGTGTCGCAAAAAAAGTGAAGCGGGGCTGAACGAAGACACCGACCCCACGCAAGGCCCCGCGGAGCCCATGATTCAAACCGTGCCCTCTGCGCCACAGCGCGCGCAGGACACCAAAGGCGGGCAGCGCGTCTCCATCGGCGACCAGTTCCGTGTGCGCAAACTGAACACGCCGTTGGATCGCATCACGCGCAACAAAGCCGGCCGGCGCAGCACCACGCGCACCGAGCGCAAGCGGGGCCGCTACATTCGCGCGCGCCCCATGGGCGAAGGACGTGTGAACGATCTTGCCTTTGACGCGACCCTGCGCGCCGCCGCTGTGCACCAGAAGGTCAGACGGCAACGGCTGGCAAACGCCGGCGAACGGCCCACATCCAGCGCGCCGGACACAGCGACGAGCCAAACTCCAGTCCTAAATCCAAATCCAAAATCAGAAATCCAAAATCCAAAATTCCTTGTCCGCCGTTCTGACTACCACCGCAAGGTGCGCGTGCGGCGCACGGCCAACCTGGTGGTGTTCGTGGTCGACGCCTCGTGGAGCATGGCCGTGGCCGAGCGCATGGCCGCCACCAAGGGCGCGATCATGTCGCTGCTGACCGACGCCTATCAGCGGCGCGACCGGGTCGGGCTGATCGTGTTTCAGAAGAGTACGGCCACACTGATCCTGCCGCCGACCTCGTCGGTGGACCTGGCACAGAAAGCGCTGGCCGATATCCCGGTCGGCGGCAAAACGCCGCTGGCTGCCGGGCTGACGCTGGCGCACCAGGTGGTCATGCGCGAGAAGCGCTTGCACCCGGAGGTGCTGCCGCTGCTCATCATCCTGACGGATGGCGCTGGCAACGTCAGCATGGGCAGCCTTCCACCACAGGTGGAGGCATATCACATCGCCAACTTGATCCGTGACGAACACGTGCGTGCCGTGGTCATCAACATGGAACACGCCGCCTTCGACCAGGGCCTGGCGCGCAAACTGGCCGAAAACCTGGATGCCGCCTGTCTCTCGTTGCGCGAACTGCACGCCGAAACGCTCTACGCGGCGGTAAAGAATGAGTTAAAGTCGTAGGGATGGAGCATGGAGATTGGAGATTCGATGCAGGCAGCATTACAATTAATCGCAGGGAACACCAATCTCAAATCTCTAATCTCTAATCCCAAATCTCAAATCTCAAACTACCAATCACCAATCTCAGCGAGATACCATGTCCGAAACACAATCACCAACCATCAAGTTCTACGGCGCCATGTGGTGCGGCGACACACGCCGCGCCCGTTCATGGTTCGACAGCCACAACGTGCCCTATGAGTGGATTGACGTGGACAAGAACAAAGAAGCCGAGGCGTTGGTCAAATCACTCAACAACGGCTTCCGCAGCATCCCAACCATCGTCTTCTGCGATGGGTCAATCCTGGTCGAGCCGAGCACCAGCAAGCTGGAGCAACACACCAAAGCATTGGGGCTGATCCCGGCAGGCACCTAACCCGGCCAATCGCGGGGTTCCTTGACGAGTACAATTCAAGGCGATGGAGGATTTCTTTCCCACGGAGCAACCAGCCCCTCCCCCAAAGCCTCCCCCGCGTTCGCCGGTGGGTTGTTACGTCGTGGGTGGGCTGATGGGGCTGGCGCTCGTATTCGCTGCGCTCGTCATTGCTGGCGCCATTCGCGACGCCAGCAAAACCGTCGCGGAGGCCAACCCGGCCAACATCATTGCCACCCTCTCTGCACCTCAGACGCCGACCATCGTCGTGCGCCCGCCCGCCATCCGCCAGGTGCGTGCGCTGGCGGACCTGACCACCGTCTCCTCCCTGATGTCGACCGTCGTCGACGTGCAACAGGCCCGCATCGGCAACATGGTTTACGAAAAGCTGATCCTGATCGCCTGCGGCCGGGTGAAAGCCGGCGTGGACCTGTCAAAACTGCACGAGGAGGACGTCGTCGCCAGCGCAGACGGTCTGACGGTGACGATAAACCTGCCCGATGCCGAAGTCCAGGACGCCTACCTCATCGACGACTCGACCCAGCCGTGCACCACCAAGGTATACGACCGCTCCAACCTCATCCTCATCCCGCAGACAAAAGAGTTGGAGAGCCAGGCGCGTGAGGAAGCCGTGAAGGCCATCCGCGAGATGGCCATCCAGAGCGGCATGTTGTCGGAAGCCGACCGCAATGCGCGCGCCGTCATCGAGCGCGTGCTGTTGCTGGCGGGCTACCAATATGTGGAATTCGTGGAATCAAGCCCCACTCCTCAGCCAGTGGCCACGCCAACAATAACCCCTCAAGCGACACAGGCCACATCAGCCACCCAAGCCACTCAGCCCGGGGCCACGCCCTCCCCTACGCCTTGATTGTCGCGCCGGATTCCCGGCAGGCCCCAACCGCTCACCAGGCCCAACACCGCGGCACGCGTGGCCTCTGCGCCGAATCCCCACGCCAGTAATGCGAAATAGTCCCGCCAGGGCTCCGCGCCAAAGGTGGCCTTCGTCACATACAACTCGCTAAAACCGGCCCCGGCCAGCAGCGCGATGATGATCACGTAACTCCCCAGGACGAACGCGCCCAGGCGCCATTGCGCAAACATCGTCCGGCGCTCCTCGCCAGGCGGAAGGATCGACGGCGCCGCGAGCAAACCGGGCATCAGGGCGCCCACGCCACGCAGGCCCTTCTCCACCTCAAAAGCCAATGCCTCTTTGGGCAGGCCGGCAATGACCTGTTTCAACTCGCGGGAGGTGCTTTCCACCTCCTCCTGCAACGCCGAGAAGCTCTGTTCGTCCGAGGGTGATAAAT
>JAMDDR010000531.1 GCA_023488685.1 Chloroflexota bacterium
TGCAATCGATCAAGCTCAATGGTGGCTGTTTCGAACCCGAGATCGAAGTCAAGGCAATCCTGGCGCTGCGCCAGGCCTTTGGCGCTGGCGTGCCGTTGCGGCTTGATCCCAACGCCACCTGGTCGGTGCCCACGGCGATCAAATGGGGCCGCACGATGGAAGGCGTGCTGGAGTACTACGAGGATCCTGTGCGCGGGCAGGCGGCGATGGCCGAGGTGGCCGGTGCGGTCAACATCCCCCTGGCGACCAACATGTGCACCACCTCGTTCGACGACATTCCTGGCAGTGTGCGCACCGGCTCTGAAGCCATCATCCTGAGCGATCACCACTTCTGGGGCGGCCTGCGCGCGTCGTTGGCGCTGGCGCGCATCTGCCAGACGTTCGGGCGTGGGTTGTCGATGCATTCGAACAGCCACCTGGGTATTTCGCTGATGGCGATGGCCCACCTGGCCGCCGCCACGCCGAACCTGACCTATGCCTGCGACACGCACTACCCCTGGCAGTCTGAAGAGGTGTTGGCCGGCGGGCGCATTCCGTTCGAGGAGGGTTGTGTCGTCGTGAGCGATGAACCGGGGCTGGGGATTGAGCTGGATCGCGCGGCATTGGCGTTGTTACACGAGCGCTATAAGTGCTGTGGCCTGACCGAGCGCAACGATGAGATCGAGATGCAAAAGGTGCAACCAGATTGGACCTTTCAGGCGACTCGTTGGTAATGTTTCTCGCAAACGGCAGGAACACAATCACGTAATCGAAAACCCGCCTACCATCAAAAACCTGGGGTCTTCTATGGGGTGCCCGCCGTCGATTTGCCATGCCGCCAATGCGCCGGCGAGGCGCACGCCATTCAGGTGAACGGGTTCGACCTCGGCGGCTGTCAGTCGTCAATGCCCTTGACAACGTTATATATTCAATCTAGAATATATAACGTTGATTGCGAAAAAGAGGGCACGATGTCAGTAAGAATGGTTATCCTGGGCTTGTTGAGCGAACGCCCCCTGTACGGTTACGAGATCAAACAGATCATCGAAGAGCACATGGGCGACTGGACGTCGATTGCCTTCGGTTCGATCTACTTTGCGCTGGATAAATTGGCCGCAGAGCAGTTCGTGGAAAAGGTGGGAGTCGAGCAGGAGGGCAAACGGCCCTCGCGGAGCGTCTATCAGATTACCGAGCGCGGGCGGGCTGAATTCATGCGTTTGCTGCGCGAAGGGTGGCGCAAGTTCGAGCGCGAGTATTTCGATGTGGATATATGCCTGTTCTTCCTGGGTGTCCTGCCGTTGGACGAGGTGAAAGGCTACTTGCGGGCGCGCCGGGCAACTTTACAAGAGGTGCTCAACCACATCCAGGCTCACCGTGCCGAGCAGTTGGCGCACGCCGAGGTGCCGCGTCTGGCTGGTGCGATCTTCGATCACTCAGTGACGCATACCCAGGCCGAGCTGAACTGGACGACTGACCTATTGGAAAAAATGGAAACAGGGATCTACCCATAGTTCCCTTTGTGTTTACTATTCTAGTTTGTATATAAAAGGTTGAATAAAAGGAGTAACCATCATGACCAGACCAAGAATTCCCGAGACCGATCACGGCATCCAGGGCGAATTCACAGTGGCCAGCTACGACGAGATGCAGCGCGTTATGCGCGATCGCGGCTGGATCGAAACCCGTGCCCTGCTGGATCACGGTCTCATCCATGGATACGCCCTTGAAATCGGCCATGGCCCCGGCTATCTTGGGTTGGAGTGGCTCAAGCACACTCAGGGCACCCGGCTGGCTGGGTTGGACATCAGTCCCGATATGCACGCGCTGGCTACCCGCAACGCTCAATCCTATGGGTTATCTGAGCGGGTCCATTACCATCTTGGTAGCGGCGACCGCCTGCCTTTTGATGATGGCATATTCGATGCCGTCTTCACCAACGGTTCGCTGCATGAATGGAGCAATCCGCGTGGAACCTGCGACGAGATCTGGCGGGTGCTCAAACCAGGCGGCCGCTACTTCATCTCGGATCTTCGGCGTGATGTGAACATCCTGGTGCGTGGCTTTTTGTGGCTGAGCACCCAGCCCGCGTCCATCCGCCCGGGGTTGATTACCTCCATCAACGCGGCGTACACGCCCAAGGAACTGCATGAACTCCTTGCGGGAACGCGCTTGCAGAACTTCCGCATCGACAGCAATATGATTGGTGTCACGGTCTCTGGACCAGCATAATCGCTGCCAGCCTCCTCTCAGGGGGTTGTGGCTGGGCGCGGACGGCACTCCTTGGCTCCCTCAGCCCGCATCTGAGGATGCGGACTGAACACCGGACGCTCTCGGCTCGTTCAGTCTGCATCCTCAGATGCAGGCTGAACACTCAGGGTTGGGACGGAGCTAACTGTCCCCGGCCGCGTTATCGCCAAGAAGACGCCCCTGGGGACGGTGGCTGGGAGCAAAAGGAGAGTGACCGGGCCACCTGCCATTGACGATGGTTGAGCGTTGAGCAATGACCTATCTACCCCGCGACCCATCGATAGCCTGCTTCATGCGTTCCTTCGGAACGCCGCAGGCTTGCCGTATCAGCCTGCGAACTCGCTCGCAGGCAGTCCAGTATTGCTTATAGATCTGTCGCCAGCCGAGAATGATGAGAAGTCCCCCAGTGACGAAGAATGCGATGCCCACATACATACCGGACACTCTGAACTGTTACTCGTGCCAACGGCTTACGATGAATGCTCTATACGCCCTTGCCTGGAATGAGATCGACCATCGGGGCGTTTGAATGCTCCGATTGGTGCAGGGCATTCATCAGCATCGCCTTCATCATGCGATGAGAGGTCGTCGCGATCTCCTCCACGGTATAAGCGGGTCGTTTTTCCGTCCACCAATCTGCAAACCACATGTGCACGCCGGCCATCGCATATGCCAGAATCGGCAGAGGGATGGCGAAACCACTTTCCGGGAACGACGAACGCAGATTTTCCTCCATCTCTTGAACGATCAGGCGGAAGATCATCCGCATGATGTAGGTGTCTTGTGCCGGAGGGCCTGAACGGCGCCGGGTTTCGTGGCGCTGTTTTGACTGCCTGTAAAAGTCAACCATTTGCGGGGTGGGTTGATCGCCGAGCCAATCCGCAGCCGAGTGCATGCCAAAACTGAAATCGGCGACGTGTCTCTTTATGGAACTCATCAAGAGATCATCTTTGCTCTGATAGTGCAGATAGAACGTCGTCCGGCCTACATTGGCGCGGTCCGTAATATCTTCGACCGTCACCGATTCATAGCCACGTTCTTCAATCAAAGCGTCGAATGCGTCTTGCAACATTTGCCGGGTGCGTTCTCGCCGGCGATCCTTGCGCTGTGTATTCATGCTGCCTAACTCTTGCTAAATTATGAACAACATTGGGGATTTGTCCATTAGTGAACAAACCAGGCATGCTGATTATTGCTCTAAAGGCTCGGTTTCATTATCCTTTCCCCTGCGTGGTTCATCAAAGACATGGGACTGATGCACGAGAGAGGATCGGCAAATGAGGCAATTCACCGGCATATTGTGATGGAGGGAGACGTTGATCAAAAGATTATCCATCTATCTTGGAGCGTATAAAAAGAACATTGCACTTATCCCTTTGTTTGTGTTTATTGACGTCGCGTGTGAGCTGAGCATGCCACTGCTGATGTCAAGAATCGTCGACCAGGGCATCCCGAACAAGGATATTGCTTATATCGCAGAGATCGGCGCGCTGATGGTCCTCCTGGCCTGTATCGCCATTGGCTTTGGCATTCTCCTGATGAGATATACGTCGATTGGGAGCCTTGGGTCTGGCGCAAACCTGCGGAATGCGCTCTTTAGTAAAGTTCAGGAATTCTCCTTCACCAATATCGATCAATTCAGCACGGCGTCACTGGTGACCAGGCTGACCAATGATGTGAACAACCTGCAGGTCACGTTCATGATGATCATGCGCCTTCTATTGCGCGCACCCATGATGCTCATCATTGCGTTTGTGCTGGCCTACAGTATCAATGCGCAGCTCTCGCTGGTATTGGCGGTGGCAATTCCCATCCTGGTGATCGGTGTCTGGCTCATCATCAACACGGCCGTAAAGCTTTTCACCATCGTCCAGGAGAAGATTGATGGGCTGAACGCAACCATCCAGGAGAACCTGATCGGCATCCGTGTGGTGAAGTCATTCGTCCGCTCGGATTTCGAGAAAGTGAAATTCAAGAAATCCAATGATGAATTGACCGCCTCTGCCGTGCGTGCATCCAATATCGCGATCCTGAACATGCCTGTAATGATATTGGTCCTGAACGGTGCCACCCTCGCGATCATCTGGTTTGGTGGGCGGATGGTCTATATAGGTGATCTAGGCGCAGGGGAGTTGATCAGCTTCCTTAGCTACGTCATGCAGATTCTGATGAGCGTGATGATGATCTCGATGGTGATCCTCATGAGCGCTCGCGCACGCGCCAGTGGTGAGCGGATCATCGAGGTGTTGGATACGAGAGTGGATATCGTCGACCGGCCGGAATTTGCCAGGGCGCCTGCGCTTGTCGAAGACGAACAACGCTCGTTCCGCGCGGATGCGACCAAGTCGAGTGCTGGGCCGGTCATTTGCTACGGCAAAGTGGCGTTCCGCCACGTTTCGTTCAAATACAGCGCGACGGGAACCGGCGAGAACGTCATCTCGGATATTAACTTCACTGCAGCGCCTGGCGAGGTGGTGGCCATCGTCGGTGGCACCGGCACGGGTAAATCAACCCTGGTCAGCCTGATTCCCAGGCTCTACGATGTCACGGAAGGGGCCGTGCTCATCGATGACATCGATACGCGGAATTACCGGCTCGAAGACTTGAGAGCGGGCATTGGGGTTGTGTTGCAGAAAAATACGTTGTTTTCCGGCACGATTCGCGACAACCTGCGCTGGGGCAACGAAACAGCCAGCGATGAGGAAATCGTGGCGGCTTGTTGTGATGCGCAGGCACACGATTTCATCATGTCCTTTCCCAAGGGATACGATACGGAGCTGGGCCAGGGTGGGGTGAATGTCTCCGGCGGCCAAAAGCAGCGGCTGTGTATCGCCAGGGCCATGCTCAAGAAACCCAAGATTCTCATCCTGGATGACAGCACCAGCGCAGTGGACTCGGGCACCGAAGCACAAATCCGCGAGTCTTTCTACAAGAACCTCGCCAACACCACTGTGTTCATCATTGCCCAGCGCATCAGCTCGGTTCGCGCTGCTGACAAGATCGTCGTTCTCGACGATGGCAGGATCGTTGGGATCGGCACCCACAAGGAACTGCTGGAAAGCAACGCCGTATACCAGGAAATCAATGCATCGCAGCAGGAAGGAGTATTTGCAAATGCGTGAGGCAAGAAACACCGGCGGCCGTGCCCTGCCCGGCGGGCCGGGCAGAGGCCCAGGCGCCATGCCCAGTTTTGAAAAGCCGAAAGACGCGAAGAAAGCCGTTCTGCGTCTCATGAGTTATCTTGTCTATAACAAGTGGGCGCTGATCGGCGCGGTCATCATGATGCTCGCCAGCACGGTCAGCTTTCTGGCAGGCAGCTACTTTCTTAAACCGTTGATCAACGATTACATCCTGCCAGGAAATTTCAGCGGTCTGTTGCAGGCGCTGGCAGTGCTGGCGGTGATCTATCTCCTGGAAATAATGCCGGCTT
>JAMDDR010000309.1 GCA_023488685.1 Chloroflexota bacterium
AGTTGGGCTCCCATTCAGGGTTGGGCGTCACCCCTTCGACGGGCATGAACTGGATGCGCCAATCGGGGTGCGCCTCGGTGATGGCGCGCGACGTCACCATCGGGTACCAGCTCAGCACCGGCCGGCCGCTCGCGTGCAGCCGTTCGATCAGGTAACGAAACGCCTCGAAGCTGGCCTGCGGATGGCCATTGGGAAACACCTTGGATGGAAACAGCGGCCGTCCCAGCGGGTCCACGGCGGAGTGCCAGGATGCCTCGACGCCGGCGGCGTCCAGCCCGGCGACCAGCCGGTCCACGTACTCGCGCGTGGGCGGCGCATCGCCGCGGTTCTCCAGGCGTGTTGCAGTTTGTTCATAGGGTTTTATAGTCATTACTTGCCTCCTGGGTCGGAGTAGTTGAACGGTATGAACGTCCAACGCCAGCCTTCCAGGGCTGGAACCGGCACGTTCACAGTGCCTGGGCCGAAATGGGTCTTGTCCAGCCGCACGGATGCCGTCGTAGGAGCCGCCGGCTCATTGTTCAGGTTGCCGGCGACCAGGATGCCCGCGCCGTCGCCCAGGTACACCGCCACGCCCACGCCGGCGCTCTCGCTTTGCGCGACGCCGGTGGAGACGGAGTAGAAGTGATAGCGCGACCAGTCGAAGCTGGCGTAGCTGTGCATCGCGCCGATGATGCCGCGCGGGTCGTCCGCCTCCTCGCGCCAGTTCGCGTACCCGCATGCCTCCGCCTGGAAGTAGTAGGTGTATGGCGGCAGCCCCAGCAACACGGCGTGAACCATGCCGCGATACAGGTTGGTGCGATCCTGGCCGTGGAAGATGTTTGGCACCGCGCTGGCGGACCCCACGCCCATGTAATCCGCCGTCACCGGGTACTCCTCAAGCGATTCGGGGGTATACCCGCCCTGCTTCTTGCCTTCCTCCAGCGTCACGTATTGGTCGGCCAGGTTGTGGTGGAACAGCCACATGAGCTGTCCGCCGGAGTGGATGACGATGGTTTTATCCGGGTAGTCACGGCGCAGCCGTTCCAGAATGTCCAGCAGCCCGTCGATGCCGTTGTGCTGTCCAGGCCGGTGTCGTTCGTTGAAGCACGGGCCAGGCGAGCTCCAATCCAGGTAGAAGCCGTCGAAGCCCAACTCGTCGATGGCGGCCCGGATATTGTGTTCCAGCGCCTGGCCCCAGCCGGAGTCGGGGCACATGAGACCGCCCCACACACCGGCGCCGCTGTTGGGGGTGTAGCGTTTCTTGCCGCCGGGTCTGGAGGGGGCGTACCACGCCTGGGCGTGCTGGGCGAAGAGCGGCGTGTCGGGCGACAACTCCCAGCCTGAAAAATAGGGGATGATCCGCATGCCGCGCGCGTGAACGGCGGCGACGAACTCGGCCAGGCGCTGCATTTTCTCCGGCCCAAAGGGCGGGTGCATGCCATCGTGCCAGTAGTCGTCGGAGCTGTTGACGTAGTCCGAATCATTGTGGATGCGGATGAGGTCGACGCCGCGCTCGCGCCAACGGTCGAGCATTTCAGTGCTGGGGAACGGGTTGGTCTGCACGACGACCTCGTACAAACGGCGCCGCCCCAGGCGGCGAATATTGGGCAGGAACCAGTACCACCCGAGCGTCACGCGCCCGGCCAGCGTCGCGCCAGCGTCGCCGGCGATGGGTGCCAGGTCCAGTTCGAGGCCGCCGCCGGTGCGCGTCAGGCTGAAGCGACGTTGTGGCGCCAGTTCATCCCACGCATAGACGTTGGAGTCGCCGCACCACTGCATGCCCTCCAGGCCACGCCGGATAAAGGCCACGCTCCATGGACGTGCGCCATCCTCCTGCAGCGTGCCGGTATCGTCGCCGGCGGGCACCGTACAGAAGATGTCGTCGTAGTGCGGCCCAACGATGTGCATGTAACGCGGTTTGGCCTTCACGAAGTCGGACGTTCCCCACACGTAATCGGTCACTGGGTTGCTAAAGGCGAGCCGGGTTGCGCTGAAATGGCGCACCGTGCAGGCGCCTTGCGGATCGAGCACGAACGTGTGCTTGATCGACCAGGGTGTATAGCGATAGATGTGGGTGTAGCGCAAGGGGTGCGGCGCGCTGCTGCCCGCCGCGTCACACATCTGTCCGCGGATCGTGAGGGTGACCGCCTCATCGCTGTGGTCGACGCGTACGTCCTCCGCGGGGCACGCGTCCTCTCGATACTGATCGACCTGGGCCGCGCTCGGCGCAGCCAACAGGTTGCTGTTCGACCCATACAGGATGCGCACGGCGCTGATACAGCCGCCGCGCTGCAGGTCGTGACGCACGCGCCAGTACGCTGACTCGATCTCGATTGCTTGCTCGGACTGGCGCACGAGCACAGGGTTTTCGTGTGGCATATTGAACTCCGGATTTATTGTTTGATCGCGCCCGAGGTGAGGCCTTCGATGTAGTATTTCATGCCGAAAGCGAAGACGATCAGCGTGGGCACAGAGGAGAACGCGTAACCCGCCATGATCGCGCCCAGGTCCGGGCGGCCGGGCATCTTTTCGTTTGCTGGGCTGTAGTTTTGCAGCGCCAGCGTCAGGGTTTGCAGGTCACGCGAGTTGAGCATCAACAACGGCCAGATCAGGTCGTTGTAGATCCCCAGGAAGTTCATAATGCCGATGGTGATCAGGATCGGTCGCGCCAATGGGATGGCGATCGACCACAACGCGCGCAGTTCGCCGGCGCCGTCGATGCGTGCGGCCTCGAACATCTCCTCAGGCTGTGATTGGAAGAAAGCTCGCAATAGGAAAATGGCGAACACCTGTCCCCCGCCGATGTAGAAGATGACCAACCCGCTCAGGCTGTCGCGCAGGTTCAACTGGGTGGCCAGCACGAAGCTGGGCGTCAGCGTCAGCACGCCAGGCACCAGGAAGATGAAGATGACCAGGTAGAAGAGGAACTCTTTGCCGAAGAACTGCAGCCGCGCGAATGTGTATGCTGCAATACAGGATATGGCTGTGATGCCGATGATGGACACGATCGCAACCGAGAGGGTTCGGATCGCCGGAAAAACGAGATCCGACAGCGCGCGCGAGTAGTTGCTCCACACGGGTGGGATCGGCGGTGACCAGAAGTCGAGCTCGATCATCAGGCTGTCCTTGATCGACATGCTCAGCATCATGAATACTGGCACGAAGGATAGCAGCAATAGCACAGCCAGGATCAAAATGCTGATGGTGTTGGACCAGAAATATCTTCTCGCCATTGTGAACTCCATGAACCAGTTGGCGCAGGCTTATGCCTCGCCCGGCGTCTGGTTGAAACGGAATCGTGCCACGGTCACTGCCAGGACGACCATTGCGAGGACGAGACCGATGGAGGCCGCGTAGCCGTACTCGCCGCGCGCCGTTTGCAGGAACATCTGCAGCCCAGGCACATACGTAGCACTGCCAGGGCCCCCCTGCGTGAAGATCCATACCCCGGCGTAACCTTGCACGCTGCCCAGGAAGGCGAAGAACAGGATCAAGCGCAGTTGGGGGCGAATCAGCGGCATGTCGATGTTCCAGAAGCGCGACCACGGATTTGTGCCATCGATCGCGGCGGAGTCGAATAATTCGCGGTTGATGTTCAACAACCCGCCCATATAAATAAGGAAGGCGAATGTCCCGATCCACGGAAAGCCGGCAAAGATGATGGCCCATAGTGCCGTCTTCTCGTCACCCAGCCAGGCATGCTGCAGGTATCCCAGACCCGCCGTCTGCAACAGTTGATTCAACAAACCACTGTGCGCGTTGTAGATCGTTTTCCACAGCATGATGCCGACCAGGCCGGGCACAATGCTGGGCACGATGAATGCCGTTCGCGTCCAGTACTTCAGGCGCGCGTTGCGCAACCAGAAGACCAGTTCTGCCACGATCAACGGCACGATCAACTCCTTGGCAACTGAGGTGATCAGGATCAGGATCATGTTGCCGATGCCTGCCCAGAAGAAGTCATCGCGCGACAACTTGACAAAGTTGTTAAAGCCGACGAACTTGAGCGGTTCCGCGAGGTTGAAATTGGTGAAGGAGTAATAAAGCCCCATGGCGGTGGGGATGTAGTTGAAGATGATGATGAGCGAGAAGGCCGGCAGCAACATCAGGTATGCCTTGCGCGAGTCCCGTAATCTGCGGCCCGTGTGTACTGCCGTCGCTCGCCAGTGTGGCACTGTTGCCACCAGCGCTGAGAGGGCGGTCACCCCCAGCAACAACTCGATCCCCAGCATGATCGTGTCTACTGTTCCCTGGCGCTGTGCGCCCAGGGCCCCAGCCAGGTTCAAAGTCAGCCAGTGCCCTTCACTCGTGAACATGGTCAACGATGACGCATCCGCACTGACCAACCCACGCGCCGAGCCTGGGTTACCGGCTGATTGAAAGACGGTCATGCCGTCTGCGCCGTTGAGGACGAATAGCTTGCCATCGTCGTCACCGACGACGATGTGGCCGTCGGATGAGGTTTCGGCCACCATACGGATGTTGTACTCCGATAGGCGCCGGCTCCATAACACCCTGCCCTCTGGATTGACGAGGAACACGCTCCCCCGCTCGTCGCCTGTCAAAAGATTGCCAGCGGCGGTCTTGCGGATGACCAGGCCCGCTGCGTTCAAGGGGATTTCCCAGCGCCGTTTGCCGTCTGGCGCTAGGGCGAGTAGTTTGCCGTTGACTGGTGCATAGTAGATGTTCTGCCCGTCTACCTCGATCGCATTCACATCAGCGCCGACCTGCTTCTTAAAGAGCTGTTTGCCGGATAGGTCGAAACGGCCCACAAAGAAGCGTCCGGTATATTGGCCGATGCCGTAAGCAACCGCGGCTTGTCCCCCATCGTCAATACGCAAATCTGTCACCCGGCCGCCCACTTTGTAACGGGTCACTTCGTTGAGCTGGTCGTCCCAGATGATCACCTGGTTATCGGTCGTGCCAGCGGCAATGCGTTGCCCATCTGGAGAAACGGTCAGTGCTGAGAGCGAATCCGGGACGGCCTTGTCGTTCAGCACGTTCCCTGTACTGAACATGACTAAATGGTTGGCGCTCGTCAGCACGACACAGCGCTGGCTGGGCAAGGCAACGGCCTGTAGAACCCTGGTGTCTCGAAGCGCGGGTTTACTCTCGACCGTGTTGCCGGGAGGTCGCAGCAATAGGAAGTAGGTGGCATTCAGCGAGACGAGCAAGGCAAGCGCACCGAACAGCACCCAACGGCTGGTGAGCAATGTCGATCTTATCGGCTGGTCTTTCACGGTTGTTGCCATTTCATGCCTCTTGGACGGTTAGCTTTTCGTATGCAGTTGCTTGCACGAGGGCGGCGTCTGCGCAACAAGACAACAAGCAGGCTGAATGTGAATGGCATTAAGATTTCACGGTTTACTGGAGTCAAGGCTGCGCGTAGCCTCCTTTAGGATCAGCCGGTTACGCCATCTCACTGAATCGGCGGTGTTTTCGAGATCACGGTGTTCCGGCTAAAGCCTTTAGTCCAGAATCTTAGTGGCATTAGGCTGAATGTGGGGATGGAGTGCGATGCAAAACATCGCACTTCATCCCGCACGTCATCCGTACGCTACTTCCCCGGCTGGCGTTGGGGATTATCGAGGTCGTCGTTTGCCAGTCCGCTCTTAGCCAGGATATCATTGAAGTTGTCCATGTAGAGCTTCTGCAATTGCTTCCCGAACTCCTCCTGCGTGATCTTGCCCTGCAGGGTGTCGTTGAACAGGTTGCGTTGCTTGTCCTTGAGGTCACCCACGCCACTGAATTGCAGTAACGTCAGGTTGATCCCATTCTCGGCGTTACCCATCATCTTGATGCTATCCATCTGGGCCTGCATCGCATCCGGAAGGACGACATCGTGTACCATCACCGGTCCACCAGGGCTATAACCTTGTGGTGACTGCAGCCAGCCATCCACCCAGGCCTGGTAGCCAGGCTTTGAGGTCCAGAACATCAGGAAGTCCAGCGCCAACTCGGTTTGCTCAGGGTTCTTATCGACGATGCTGGTGTAAATGCCGGTAGCCGACTCGACGCTGCGAACGTCGTACTTCACCAGCGGGCCGGTCATGGCCGGGTTCTCGAACGTGTTCCAGTTGAATGGCTGAAGCTTAACAGTGGCACTGATGCCTTTCTGCTCCTGCTCTTCAGCCGTCCACTTGGTCATATTTTCCATGTCGCGAGTCAGGCTGGGCATGCTCCAGGTGCCATCCAACAGTATAGCTGCCTCACCCTTCAAGAAGACAGGGTAATCAGGGCTGTCGAGTGTAAAGAAGTCCTTCTGCGCGTACTTCGGGAAGACCTTGGAGAAGTTAGTCATCACCTCGGTAATTTCCGGGCTGTCGTAACGGATCTTCCCATCACGGATGGCGCCCAGGCGTCGCACCGGGCTGAGTGTAAACTTGGTTTCAATAAAGCGGTCCGTGGCGTCGAACTTGAACTTGCCGTCCAGCTCGGGATCGAAGTTGTAATCACCCTCCTGCGCGCGTGCATACTCGATCCAATCACGCACATACTGGTCCGTGTAGACCTCCAACATCCAATGCAGAATCTTGCCGATGTTGACCGCGATGGGTACGTAGCCGGCGGCGGAGATTTTCTCGCTGGCCTGCACGAGTTCATCCCACGTCTTGGGCGGCTGCACGCCAACCTTGTCGAAGATGTCTTTGTTGTAGAACCACACGATGTGCACGGCCTCGGTCGGTAACATCACGCGCTCACCCTTGTCGTTCTTGTATACGAAGAAGTTCCAGTCCAGGTCCTCATCCCAGGTTCTGCCTGTGTACTGGTTCGTCTCAAAGCGGTACTTGTCAAGGTTAAGGTACTTGCCGTACGTGGGAACGTAGTTGCCTGGCACGATGTCGACCTTGGGGTCGCCGGCGGCGAGCTGTGTGCTCAACCACGGCGTATAGTCGCTGCCCGCGCTGGGACCTTCCCAAACCAACTCGACGTCGGGCTGGACTTTGGCATATGCCTCCTTGAGTGCTTTAAAGCCGGCATTCTCATCGATCGGACCGGCGGGTAGCGCGATGACAATCTTGCCTTTGTACTTCTTGATTTTGCTTTCTGGCGCTGAGGTGGCTACCTCTTCGGCCGTCGTTGGCTCGGGGGCCTGGGTTGGCTCGACCACAGGGGCTGCCGTTTCAGGGGGCTGCGTGGGGGCGGGGGCCGATGTCGGTGCGACGGTCGCCTGGCCGGCGCACGCCGCCAACAGCGCGATAAACACGAACAGACTCATCACTCGCGAAGCGGTTCCGGGTATCCGGGCATTGTGGGACATGGGTTTTACCTCCCTTGCTTGGGTTCGTGCGTCTTTTATCTGTGCCATATACAGTCACTGGCTATCGACAGGACACGCAGGTTTGATAAACCGTGGATCATTGTCCGTTTTTGTGAACACCTCCTTTGCTCAAAACTCAAACGAGCTAAACCGGGCCAGGCCGGTCTTGGCGATATGAGGGCTCCGTCCAGAGCGATGGCGTCGCTCACCTACACCAGAGGCTATAAAATCAGCTTACAACGTTCTGACGGCCAACAGGCGGCCATCGTGCGGCCAGGAGGTTCACTTGGTAGGGACAGCGCAAACCGCGACCACGTCCGCATCCACACCCGCATTTACGCCGATGGCGGAAGTGGAGTTTCACCAGCAGAGTTCAGAGTTCCGCCGTAGCTACCTCAAATTGCTCATCGGCATTGCCTTCGTCGTTTTTCTAGTCGCCTGCATGCGCGCTGCCGGCTGGAAGGACGCCCCTGGTCGGTTTCACACCTGGCAGGTGGCGTTGAGTCTGGGCGCTGGGCTGGCACTGACCCACGGGCTGTACAGTCAGCGACCCCGACTGGCCAGTTGGATGTTTATTGTGACGCTGATCGGTTCAAGTGCTCTGGAGCTTTACCTGTTTCCATCTGGGCCGGCGCTTTACCTGTTCAGCATTATTGTCGTGATTGCTGCGTTGCTGAGATCAGAGCGCGGGGCGGTGATCGTGGCCATGCTCGTGCTTGCTGTTATGGTCGCGGCGACCCTGCTTGCCAGCCCGCGAATTCCGTTCAGCGCTGTGATTTGGCCCGCTTTAGTGATGCTGTTCATCAGCTTTGTCTCGTGGCTCGGTATCCACCAACTCTACATCGTACTGCGCTGGGAGTGGCACAGTACCCGGCAAGCGATCATGATCGCCGAGGAGGCACAAAACCAACGCGCCGAGTTCGCTCGCTTGAACAAGGAACTGGAAGGCGCCTACTTGCGCCTGGACCGTATGAATCGCATGTTGATCCTGGCACGCAAGGAGGCCGAAGAGGCACGTGCGCTCAAGGTGCAGTTCGCCAGCTCCGTCAGCCACGAGCTGCGCAGTCCACTAAACATGATCCTCGGCTTCAGCGACATGATGGTGAACACCCCGGAGATGTACGGCGTGCAATCGTGGCCGCCACGGCTCAAGAAGCACCTCACCCAGATCCATCAGAATAGCCAGCATCTCTCGCAACTGATCGACGACGTGCTCGACATGGCGCGCATTGACGCCTACCGTCTTTCGATGGCAAAAGAGTGGATGCAGTTGCCTGAAGTGATCACCGAAGCCGTCGAAGTCGTGCGTGGTCTGTATGACGCACGCGGTCTGTATCTGCGGCTGGACTTGATGCCGAACCCACCTACGGTTTTGATCGATCGGCTGCGCATCCGGCAGGTGATGTTGAATCTGCTTACCAACGCGGCGCGCTTCACTAGTGAAGGCGGTGTGACGGTGCGCCTGACGCAGGGACAGTCCGAGCTTGTGGTCGGCGTTTCGGACACCGGCGCCGGCATCGCGCCCGAGAAGCTGCCCAAACTGTTCCAGGAGTTCTATCAGGCCGTGGATGTGGGCGCATCGTCGCAGCACTATGGTGGTTCTGGTCTCGGGTTAGCCATCACCAAACAACTGGTCGAGTTGCACGGCGGGCGCATCTGGGTGGAGAGCGCGCCAGGTTGTGGAAGCACCTTCTCGTTCACACTGCCGCTGCAAGTCGCAGATAGTTATGCTCTGGGGCTGGGCACGCCCCCTCACGGCGACGAAGGCTTCTGGCACTATCTGGAACAGAAGGCCGCGGAGCGCAAGCCCATCCTCGTCCTGCATGACAGCCCCACCTTCAAACATGCGCTTTCACCTACACTCGCCAATTACGACGTCACTTGGATCGCGAATGAGGTGGATTTAGATCAGGCCGCCGCAGAGATACACCCATTCGCCGTTGTTCACGCGAGCGTTGATACCTGCGCGGAGCCATCACCACCTATTCACCTGCTGCATAAACTTGCCGGTGCTCCACTCATCACATTCACTCTGCCGGAACCGGAAGAAAATCCTGCAGCCCAAGTGTTTACCCGCTACCTGGTGAAGCCGATCTCCCGGCAAGTGCTTATCCAAACGCTCGAACGGCTTGGGCGAAGCATCAACAGCGTTTTGGTGATTGAGGACGAAGCGGCCATGCGTGAATTCCTCACCCTGACATTGTCCAACCAATACCCGCAATGTTCCATCTCTGAAGCTGATTGCGGGCAACTGGCGCTGCGGCTGGTAGCCAACTTGCACCCCGACGTCATTCTGCTTGATCTCAATCTGCCGGATATGGACGGTGCGGGCCTGACCACCCAGTTGCGGGTACTCACCAAGGAGCAAGTTCCCATCATCGCGGTCACTGCCCAGGACCGCCCTGCCGAGCAAGGTAACCGGTCGCCTCACAGCTTCGGCTGCACCCGGTTGGGGCGTTTGGGGCAACGTGAAATCGAACGCCTGCTCGTCGCGGTGTTGGATGCGCTATCCCCCAGCGCTGCGCCGGCTGCATAGCTCGTCCAGCACCTGGATCAGTTGTTGCCGCAGGATCGGCTTTCGGAAGAAGCATGTGGCGCCGAGCGCCAATGCCAACTCCTTATCATCGAGTACCGAGTACACGATGATAGGGGTTTTGCGCAACGGCTGAGGCAGTTGCGATCCGTGGCGCAGGTGTTGCAGTACTTCCCAACCGCCCATGGCCGGCATCATGACGTCCAACACGATCACGTCGGGCTGCACTTTCTCGACGCGGTGCACGGCCTCCTCCGCGCGCGTCTCGGTGAACACCTGGTACTCCTGCCCGCTTAAATAGTCGCGAAATAACTCGGCCGAGGCCGGCTCGTCGTCGATCACCAGTACCCGCCGCAGCGTGCCCGTGCCGGGCAGAGTGAGGCTCAACACACCCTCACGACCCTCATGACCCTCACAACCCTCACGCGACGCCATGAGTTCGCTGTGCAGCGACTGCGCCAACCAGCGCACGAGTTGAAGAGGCTCATCCTCAAGGGGCAATGGCATGCCGGGGCAAAAGAGCGTGATGCATACCAGGTTCTTCGTCGTGGTGACTTCCAGCCGGGTGGATGCCGGGGGCGCACCTGGGGTGTGCGCAAACAGCACCTGCAACAGCTTCATCAGCAACTGGGCAAGGATGCCCCGATCCGTGTAGACCTCCACGTCCGGTGGTTGGACCCGGTAGGCCAGCGCACTGGCGCAGGCCGGGTTGGCCTGCGCCAGCAGCGCCGTCACCTCTGCGAGCAATTCGGCCACGCTGAACACCGAAGGTGCAGGGATCAGCCTCTGGATGGCTTCCTGCAGCATGCTGGCATCCCCGGCCATGCTCTCCACCGTTGCCGGTAAAGGACCGCCGTGCGCGGGATTCCCCAGGTGTGATGTGAGCAGCGCTGTGAGCAGGTCCATGGCCGCGCTGTGTTCGCGGCGTACCTGCCGCTCGCTCAGCGCCAGCTTGATCTCGATCTCCCACATGCGTTGGCGCAATACGTAGCGGTTGTAGAGGATGACGTAACGGCGGCGCTCCGGCGCCCAATCAGGCGCATCCGGGGCGGGCTTGAGGCTCTCGATCAGATCCAACAGCAAACTGCGCAGGCGTACGCCACAGGCCGTAGCCTCGTCCCCGCTCAGATTGGCGATCTGCCCGGCAAGCGGATGGGTCGTCAGGTAGCCTGTGTCGTTCAAGTGCTCAAGCGCGTCTCTAAGTTGCTCCGCAAGCAACTGTTCATTCATGGTGCCCTTTATTCAACCACAAGAGTAAGGGCGAAGCACCGCCTCAGGACCGCAGTCGGTCACTGAGGTGGTGCTTCGCCCTTACTTTAGGCGACACACGGGTCCAGTGTTGGCGCCTGTCTTACTGCACCGTGAATGGCATGACCATGCCGAGATCGGTGTGGTCCTTGCCCGACGTCGGGTCGGGGATGTGACACAGCGCCACGTAATTACCGGCTTCCAGGTCGAGCGTCACCCAGGCGCTGCGGCCGATGGATAGACCTTGCATGCCGCCGGCATCCTCGTAAGGCGGCTGTCCTTCGGGTTTGGCCATGAACGCGGCCACGTCGTCCAGCGTCTTGCCGGTGGCCAGTTTGATCAACGCAATCTCGTGTGGCTGCGGGCCGGCGTTGGTGACCTTTACCACTTGCTTGCCTGCTTTCAACTGCCCTGATATCTCGAACTGGAAGTCCTTCAATGTGATCGTCACGTCGGCCTTGGGTTCGTCCATCTTGGCTGGGTTGCTCGCGGCCACCACTTGCAGTGGCTTGATCATGCCTTTGGCCACATGGGGCATGCCGTCGTGGCTCGGGACCAGGCACAACACCAGGTACTGCCCGGCCGGCAGGTCCAGCGTCACCTGGGCGCGCTTTCCGGGTGGGATGACGGCCGGACCGCCCTCCAGCGTCACCAGCGGGAGCGCGGCATCTGCGGACTTTTGTAGGGCTTCCTCGATCTGCTTCATGGTCACGCCGTCGTTCAGGCGTGCGAACTGGGCGTGGTGCGGTTCTTTGCCAACGTTCTCCCAGTTGACGGTGATCATGCCGGCCTGGATCGACGCCGGGATCTCGAACGAGTATTCTGTGCCCTTGATTGTGATCTCCTGCATCTGTGGCTTTGCCGGCATTGGGTTGGCCGGCTGGCACGCTGCCAGCCCCAACGTCGCGGCACCAATCAGCCCCACCATACTACGTCGGTCGATATGCAACATCTCGCCATCTCCTTTTCCTTGCGTCAGGTTTATGAAATTGACGAGCGTGACGATACGCCATGGAGGTGCTGCTTTCCAGCCCAAACGTTGCTCAGTTTTTGCTCAGGCGGATCACGACGATCCCGCGCCGGCCAGGATGACCTTGAGCACTTTGCGCGGGGACAGGCGTTCTGGCACGGGCTGGTCGCCCAGGACGATGCGGATGAGCAACAGCTTGAGATCGACCCGGCGTGCGGCCAGACCTACCAACAGGTTCAGCGCGAGCCGATTCAGAAACAGTTCGCGCACGCGGTTGCAAAAGAGGAAGAGAGCCTGGAAGCGTTCGCGCAGTGCGCGGTCGTAGGCCTCGAAGCGCGCGAGTGAGAAGTCGCCGGTGTCAAACATGGCGATGAGATGCTCCGCTGCGACCTTGCCCGATTCCAGCGCGTAGTCGATGCCCTCACCGCTCAGTGGGTTCACCAGTCCGGCCGCCTCGCCGGCGAGCAGGACGCCCTGCCCGAAGGTAGGCGCGGTCGGAAAGTCGATGCGCAGCGGGTAGCCTTTTACCGGGCTGATGCGTTGGGCGTGTGCCAGGTCGTCCTTCGCGTGCGACGCCCGGATGAAGGCAGTGAAGGCTTCCTGGGGTGAGGCGGGTGCTCGCCGGCGCGCCTTGCCTTGCGCGAAGAAGCCCGCGCCGACGTTGGCTGATGTGGCCGAGGTGGGAAACACCCAGGCGTAACCCGGCAGCGGCACGCCGTCGAACCGCAGTTGGATATAGTCGTTCAGACCAGCCAGGCGGTTGTAGTAGGCGCGGGCGGCAACCATCGTCGGCGGGATGTCGCGCAGCAATCCCATACGCAGCGGCAGCCTGATGTTTGCGCCCGTCGCGATCACGGCGACGCGGCCTGCAAACGACACCGCCGCGCCGTCGCGCTCGGCGCGCACGCTGACACCGTCGTCGCGGGGTTCGACGGCGGTGACGTGCACGTGGCTCTCGAACTGCGCGCCACTGGCCAGCGCGTGGTCGCGCAGGATGTTGTCCAGGATGAGCCGCGGCACCACCAGCATGTACGGCGGCCGGCCATGACTCACCGGGATGGGCGCGGCGATGGAGCGCCCATTGGGGGCGTAAATCTCAAGGCCGTTGATGCGGCAGCCTGTTTGCGACAACTGGCCGAGCAGGCCCATGTCGTCGAGCACGGACAATGCGCGCGGCGTCAATCCGTCGCCGCAGGCCTTGTCGCGCGGGAAATCGGCTTTGTCCAGCAGCAGAACGCGCAGGCCGTGCCGCGCCAGGTAGTAGGCCGCCGCCGATCCGCCCGGGCCGGCGCCGACCACCACCACATCGTAGAGATCGCGTGTCCATAAATCGTTGCTCACGAGTACACCTGGGAAGAAGCCTGATTGTACCCAATCGGCTGAGACCAACCACTAAGACCAACCACCAAGGACACCAAGAATACATATAGTAGAAGACCCGGTTGTAATGCTTTTTTGACCACTCTCCGCGCTAAAGCGACGGAGATTCTTGGGGATCCACAATGGCGGCAGGCAACGCCCGGCTTATGCCATCTCCACCCCACGACATGGCCCTGCCGTGTTTGATCATCTGTGCAGCATTCACGTCCCGTTGGACGGTCTCGCCGCACTGCGGACACACCCACTCACGATCCGCAAGCGTTAACTCGCTGTTCACATAGCCGCACGCGAAATGCGTTTGGCTGGAGGCGAAGTACCGATTCCGCTTGCTCAACGTCTTGCCGTTGGATCTCAGCACATAGTCCAGTTTCATCACAAAGCTTCCGAAGGCGATGTCAGACACCTTACGCCCCCACCGTGCTTTCATCCCCGTGAGATTCAGGTCCTCGATCCACACTTCGTCGTATTGCTCGGCAATTTTGCGAGCCAATTTCCATTGCCAGTCATCACGTTTGTGGGCAATCGTACGATGAACTCTCGCGAGTGCCTTGTGTGCCTTCGAGCGATTCTTCGAACCGATCTTCTTCCGTGACAGGCTGCGATTGGCCGCGCCAATCGCACGGCTGCCCTGCTTGAAGAACTCAGGCGATTGGATGGCGCTGCCATCATCAAACGTCAGGAATGTCTTCAGCCCAAAGTCCATGCCCCCGGTGTTACCCGTGGTGACAAGGGCGGGCGCAGCGTCCCCAACGTCGCAGGCGAAACACACCCAAAAGTCGCCCACCGCGTCACGCTTGATCGTCACTGTCTTGATCTGGCCCTCCATCGGTCTGGACAGAGCGAACTTGTGCGTGCGCCCGTCGATGCGTATGATGTTATCGGCTACCAGCTTCCAGCCGGCCTGTTTGAGCGTGAAAGAGCGATACGTGCGTGCCTTTCTGAACGTTGGCGGCTGGATGCGCCGGTTACCCTTCTTACGTTCTCTGAAGAACAGGGCGTAGCCGCGTTCGATGCGCTGAATCACATCCTGCACGGATTGCGACCCCAACCCACCGATCCACGCGAAGCCCTCCCGCTGCTTCAGTTTAGTGATGTGGCGCATGAGCATGTACTGGTTGAGGTGCTTGCCTGTGAGCCGGTAGTAGCGCTTGTGCAGGGCGATGCAATGGTTATAGAGACAGGCGTGCAGATTCACCAGCCGATGCAGGTGCTTGTTCTTTGGCTTATTGTAGATTTTATAGGTGAACTGCTTGACCATCGATGTTGTTACCGCACTGTATCCCATCTGATGTGAGTGTCAAGAGCGGCGGCCGCCGTTCGCTTATATCTCTGGGTTAAAACCCGGAGCTTTACGCTCATTTATCGTAAGAGGTCATCTTTAAGATGGGGGCGGAGGTGTTGCATGCGGGTGAAAATGGGTGCAGGGGGAGAATTAGGTTCGGGCTGGCGTGCGCTTCCCTGCCTGGTGAGCGCTCTATTGACGCTACTGGCAGCGTGTGGTGCCGTGCCGGGCGAGCAGCCCGGCACAACGGCGCAGTCGTCGCGCACGGCGACGACCGAGCCGGTTTCAACGCCACAGGCGGCTGCGGCGACAACGACGCCGGCGCAGGCCCTGGCCGGCCCAATCGCACCACCGGTCGAGAGCGACACCTGGGTGAATGTGCCTGCGCCGCTGGCGTGGGCATCGCTGCGTGGCAACGTGGTCATGGTGGAATTCTGGACGTTTGGCTGTATCAACTGCCAGCATGTCATCCCCTCCTTGCGGGAGATGTATGCCGATTACAAGGAGCTGGGTTTCACCATCATCGGCGTGCACTCGCCCGAGTTCGACTACGAGAAGAAGCTGGAGAACGTGAAGGAGGCCGTTGCCGACGCCGGCATCCAGTACCCAGTCGCCATCGACAACGACTTTACGAACTGGCGGCGCTATAAGAATCTCTATTGGCCGGCGCTATACCTGGTCGATAAAAACGGTGTCATCCGCTACACGCACGTGGGCGAGGGTGGCTACGCGGAGACACGCCAGTGGATTGAGCGGTTGCTGGCGGAGTGACGGGCATTCCGCAGGAACGTTCGTCCTTTGTTGTGCGTAGTTCGTAATGCGTAAAGTCATTTTACGTTTTGCGTTTTACCTCTCCAACTCGAATCGAAACTGCACACCACCGATGCTGATGATATCGGCGTGCTGTAGCTCGCTGCGCATGATGCGCTGGCCGTTGACGAGCGTACCGTTGCGGCTGGTGTTGTCTTCGATCCACCAGGCCTGCTTGTCGCCACGCCAGTCGATGTGCGCGTGACGCGTGGAGACGAACTCGCCATTGACCCGGACGGCACAATTGGGATCGCGGCCAATCCAGGTCGGGCCGTGCGACGCCAGCCGATGGCGTTCGCTGGTGAAGACAGGCTTGTAAGCCACCGTCGTGCCTGCATCCTGGCTCACTGGCTCATCCTGGCCCAAACGCACCAACGAGGCCGCACGGGGCTCCGGTGCCTGGCTCGGATGCTGTTCGCGTATCAGCATCACGAGCACGATGCCGAGGAATGCATACAGCACGATGACGATGAAGATGCGGATGGCGAGGAGAGTGACATCCATGCTGGTATCTGTTTTCGCAGCCGGCGCTGATCCGCGCACAAGAAGAAGCCCACTTCACACAGAAAGCATACACCTCCTGGAAGCGGGCTTCGGACGCGACAAGCGCCCGGCAGTCACGTGCAACCAGTGACGGGGATCAGGCCGGCGCGGGTGCAGGCACAGCGCCCGCGGCTGCTGATTCGTCGTTACTACTGGTGGCTGGCATCTTGGGGCGCGGGTTGAATGGCGTGCCGCCGGCGGGCGTCTCAGGCGTCGAAGGTTTTTCGAAGAACTTCTTGAATTCTTCCTCCTCAATCGTCTCCACTTCGATCAGCCGGTTGGCGATGGCGTCCAGTTCGGCGCGGTGCTCGCTCAGGAGCTGCTTCGCCCGGCTATAGGCCGCATGGACCAGCCGTTGTACCTCGCGGTCAATCTCAAGCGCCACTGCGTCGCTGTAATCACGCTGTTCGCCCAGGTCGCGGCCCAGGAACACCATCTCATGCTTCTGACCATAAATAATCGGCCCCATCAACTCGCTCATGCCGTAGCGGGTCACCATGTCGCGTGCGATCTCGGTTACGCGCTGCAGGTCGCTGCTGGCGCCGGTGGTGATATCGCCAAAAATAAGCTCCTCGGCCGCGCGCCCACCCAGCGCCTTGGCCAGTTCGTCCATGAACTTGGCGCGGCTGACGTAGTGATCGTCCTCTTTGGGCAACGACCAGGTGTACCCGCCGGCCATGCCGCGCGGGATGATCGTCACCTTATGAATGGGATCGCAGTTCGGCAGCAGGTGACCGACGATGGCGTGTCCGGCTTCGTGGAAGGCAGTGATGGCCTTGTCTTTCGGCGTCATCAGGCGGCTCTTGCGCTCCGGCCCGATCATCACCCGCTCGACGCTCTCGTCAAACTCGGACATGCTGATGCTCTTGCGGTTTCGTCGCGCCGCCAGGATGGCGGCTTCGTTGACCAGGTTTTCGATGTCGGCGCCGGCGAAGCCGGGGGTGCCCTTGGCAATCTTGTTAAGATCCACGTCGGCCGACAGCGGTTTGCCGCGCACGTGCACTTTCAGAATGGCCTCGCGACCTTTCATGTCGGGCCGGTCGAGCACGACACGCCGATCGAAGCGACCGGGCCGCATCAGCGCGGGGTCAAGAATGTCCGGCCGGTTGGTCGCGGCGACCACGATCACGTTGGTGTCGGTGTCGAAGCCATCCATCTCGACCAGGATCTGGTTGAGCGTCTGTTCCCGTTCGTCGTGCCCGCCGCCCAGGCCAGAGCCGCGGTGCCGCCCGACGGCGTCGATCTCGTCCACGAAGACGATGCAGGGCGAGTGCCGCTTGGCCTGTTCGAACAGGTCGCGCACGCGGCTGGCGCCGACGCCCACGAACATCTCTACAAACTCGCTGCCGCTGATGCTGAAGAACGGCACGCCGGCCTCACCGCTCACCGCCTTAGCCAGCAGGGTTTTGCCGGTGCCTGGGCTGCCGACCAGCAACACACCCTTGGGGATGCGCGCGCCAAGTTGGATGAACTTCTCCGGCTCTTTGAGGAACTCGACCACTTCGGCCAGTTCCTGTTTGGCCTCGTCCACACCAGCCACATCCTGGAACGTAACGGTTGGACGGTCGCCGACGAACATGCGCGCGCGGCTGCGTCCGAAGTTCATGGCCTGGCTATTGGCTCCCTGCGCCTGTCTGAACAGGAACCAGAAGAAGAAGAGCAGCACCAGAGGTGTGATGAACAGGCTGGCTGTCCCTAGCAGATCCCCCCAGTTGAATGGGTTGACGACCTCGATCTTGATCCTTGAGAGCTGGTCGCTGGTCACGCCGAAATCTTTCAACTGCTCGCCAATGGTGGCACCGATCTCCTTTTTAGAGGTCGCTTCGGGGCGGGCTGCCTTATACCGCACGATGATGTCGTCGTTGGCCACAGTGATCTTGTCCACCTCGTCGAGCTTTATGGACTGGGCAAGATCGGAGAGCTGAATGGCATTCGGGCGGTTGAAACTGCCCTGGAAAAGGATCATGACAGCCACCACTGCCAGGATCCCTAAAATAATCAGAATGAAACTGCGGGAGCGCGATAGCTTATCCATCATCAACCTGTCACTTTGGCAACGAACGCAAATGCCTTATTCGACGTTCATCATTAACGTGTTGGCCTGGTAGACGATTCGTCAGTCTTTGATAACCTGTGCAAGGTAGATGCAGACAGGCTCTGATTGTTGCACGGGTATGGGGAATCGACTTTAACCAGGTAAACATTGGCAGGCACTCTCATGTGCCTTTTCTATTATACTCTTACCCTTCAGACTGTGCTGTTTGATTGATATGTTATCGTGTAGCGCCCCCGGTCGATTCCTGGACAGAGCCCGTCCAGCTAATAGGCATTCTCGTCCTCACCGGTAATGGTGCGCCAGAAGGTAAGCAGGATGATCTTGAGATCAAGCCAAACCGACCAATTCTCAATGTACCACAGATCGTATTTGGTGCGATCTTCGATGGAGCTGTCGCCACGCAAGCCGTTGACCTGCGCCCAGCCGGTCATGCCGGCCTTTTCGCGATGCCGCTCCATATAGCGGGGGATGCGTTTGCGAAACTCCTCGACATAAACAGGACGCTCCGGGCGCGGGCCGACCAGGCTCATTTCACCGACGATGACGTTGATCAATTGGGGCAGTTCATCGATGTTGGTCTTGCGCAGGATATGCCCAAGGCGCGTGACGCGTGGATCGTTCCTGACGGTCCAGCCGGGACCGTTCTTCTCGGCGTCCTGGCGCATCGAGCGGAACTTGATGACGTAAAAACGTTTGCCATCCAATCCCATGCGCTCCTGTGTCAGAAACACCGGGCCGGGCGAGTCCAACTTGACAAGCAGTGCCACCAGCATCAGCAACGGTGACAGGAAGATCATGCCGAACAGACTGCCAGACAGGTCAACCCCGCGTTTCAGCACCAACTTCCATCCACGCAGCGCCACATCGCGCACGTTGAGCAGCGGTAGACCGCCCAGTTCGCCGATGCTCATCTGGCCGGCCATGATCTGGAACATGTCTGGATAGACTTTGACGCTGATCGTGCTGCGGTCACATTTGGAGATGATGCGCAGCATGTCCTCATCCTTGGCTTCCGGGATGGCGATCATGACTTCGTCCACGCCCTCGCGCTCGATGATGTTCGTCAAGGCATCCAGGCCACCTAGCAGGCGCACGTCCATTGGCGGCCGGGTGCCGTCATAATTCACCATACCGACAAGGTCGTAGCCCAACCGCGGGTTTTGGAGACGCTGCAACAGGGCATTGGCGTTTTCGCCTGCGCCGACGACGACGACGCGTGTGCGCCCGTAGCCACGCGCTTGCAGCCAGCGTTGCAGTTGGCCCTGAAAACCCCGGATGATGACCACGAAGATGATGGTCAGCAGCCAGGCGTAGATCATGACCCCGCGGGAGTAGTCGAATGTGCCCGAGCTGGATTTGAGTGAGAGCGAGGTGACCGCGATGTTGACGAGTGTGCCGATCGACACACCCGAGAAGATGGCTGCCAGTTCGTCGGAGCTGTAGCGCGTGCGCTGGCGGTGGTACATGCGCCCGAAGAAGAAAGCGATCACCACAAATACGATCTGCATCGCCAACAAGGGGATCAGCTCGCTGAAGTTCAGGCTATCCTCGGCGCGTTCAGGTAGCGGGATGATTTTGCGCAATTGATAGCCGGCGACGAAAGCCAGTGTGATGCTTAGTACATCAGCAAACAACAATGACAACGTGAGGCCGTTGTGGTAGTGCCGTTTGAGGAAAGATGTTCTAGGTTCCACCTGCGTCAATGCTTCCTGCATACAGATGTGAATTATAGGCGATGCACCTTAAAAAAATGTTTGCCGTATGGCGGTTGCGGCATAAAAGGTGGTGAATCAGTGGCCTTGACGTTATGTTAAAGCGCTTGCCTGGCCGAAGTGTACCACCGGGATGAGCTGCCTCTCGGCGCGCCGCAGCCGAGGGATAAACCCCCCGAACGCGGGTTAGATGTCGCGCGGGTCATTGGTCATCATGACGATGCGGGGCCTGAAGCGGGCAATGACTTCGACGAGATCAGCCTGTGCATTGATGACTTCGTTGATATCCTTATATGCCTGGGGCGCTTCGTCCAATCCACCCCCCAGCAGCGTCACGCCCTTTTCGCGCAGATACTGTAGCGTCTTGGTGATCTTCTTGAACGCCTCGGTGCGGCTCATCTGGCGCCCTGCCCCATGAGAGGCGCTATTGAGCGAGGCCGGGTTGCCCAGCCCGCGCACAACATAACCCGGATCTGCCATCGTGCCAGGAATCACCCCCAACACGCTTTTGCCCGCCGGTGTGGCGCCTTTGCGATGCACGTACACTTGCCGGCCGTCCGGCAGCGTCTCGCGCCAACTAAAGTTATGATGATTCTCCACCACGGCGATCAGTTTCAACCCGGCCGCCTTGGCCACGTTGCGATGAATCACGCGGTGATTGGCACTGGCGTACCGGCCCGCCAGGTTCATCCCCACCCAATACTCCTGGCCGGCCTCAGTATCGATGTCCAGCCAGCCCAGGTGCGATAGGTCGCCACCGCCAGCGCCACGGCCAGCCTCTTTCAATTCCGGATGAAGCTGCTGCGCCAACTTGCTGTAGTAGTCCGCAATCTGGTAGCCGGTCCCGCGCGAGCCGCTGTGAGATAGCAGTGCCAGGTATTGACCCTGTTCAAGGCCGAGCACATTATCAGCAGTGGTGACCTCAAGGGCCCCAAGCTCGACAAAGTGGTTCCCAGAGCCGGAGGTGCCCAGTTGGCGATGCGCCTTGTCCTTCAGGCTGTGGAAGAAGCTCGTGGCATCCCAATCGGGATCATCCATGATTTCGTCATCCTGCCGGGGATTCCACTCGACGCCCGCGCCGAAGCGCGTGTGGTTCTGGAGGATCTTCTCGAACCTGCCTTTCTGTTGGTTCAGCAGGATGGGTGACACGTCGAAGACCGTGAGCCGCATGCGGCAGGCAATGTCCACGCCGACGGCGTAGGGGATGACTGCGTCCTCGGTCGCCAGCACGCCACCAATGGGCAAGCCATAACCGACGTGTGCGTCGGGCATCAGCGCGCCGGCCACGCTCACCGGCAACCGCATGGCATTGTCCATTTGCCTGCGCGAGTTCTCGTCAATGAACTGTGTGCCCCAAACCTGGTAAGGCAATGGCTTTTCGCGTAATTCTTTCGACATCACGGAAATGATGATAACCCAACTTGTTGCTCATCCGCCAACGAATCGCCTCGCTATGGACAGGGATGCCAGGCTTTTCCACGTTTTGCCCGCGGCCATATAATCGTCCTGGTATCCGGTTCCTGATCTTCCAATTCCAATTCCAATTCAAGGAGAGCATCGTGCTACACGAACCAGCGACACCTGTTGGTAAAGATCTCGCCGCGACCTATAAGATGCGTCTTGGGGTCTTGATGTTTCTGTTCTACTCCCTGTTCTACGCCGGATTCGTAGCCATTAACCTGCTCAATCCCCTGCTCATGGAAGTCACTATCCTCCCGGGGTTGAATCTGGCAACTGTCTACGGATTCGCGCTCATCCTGGTGGCGCTCATTGAGGCGCTGGCGTATGACTTGTTCTGTCGTCGCAAGGAACAGACACTGAACAACACCCAAAACACCCAGGGGGAAGGAAACTGAAATGACCATTATCATCTTCCTCTTCTTTGTCCTGTTGGTCATTGGCCTTTCCTTATACTTGGGCAAGAAAGCCAAGACGTCGAGCGGGTACTATGCCGCAGGTGGAAAAATTCACTGGGGCGTGAATGGCATCGCCTTCGCAGGCGATTACCTTTCCGCCGCATCGTTTCTTGGCATCTGCGGCATGATCGCCACCGTCGGCTACGACGGTTTTCTCTACTCGATTGGTTACCTGGCGGGTTGGATCGTGGCGTTGTTTGTCGTGGCCGAGCCGTTGAAGCGGCTGGGCAAGTACACGTTCACCGATGCCATCGATTCGAAGTACAACTCGCGCGGTATCAAACTCGCCGCCGCCATCAGCACCCTGGTCGTCTCCGTGTGCTACTTGATTCCCCAAATGGTGGGGGCGGGCGTACTTGTGGAGCCGCTGTTGGGTATCCCCCACGGTTGGGGTGTGGTTATGGTCGGCGCCATCGTCATCACCATCGTGGCGACGGCCGGCATGACCTCGACCACTTATGTGCAGTTCCTGAAAGGCGGACTGCTCATTCTCTTCTCCACCGTGCTGGTGGTGGCCGTATGTGTCCGGGGCCTTACGACGCAACCCGATCAAGGCGGCAATGTCCCCTATTACGAATACACGACACTTGCCGCGGTGAATGAAAGCGGTCAAATCAAAGTCTCGGATGCCGGCTGGCAAGTGGTCGAACTGCAGGATATCGAGAGCGCTAAACTCACTTTCGCCAAGCTCGCCAAAGACGGCAAAGAAACCTGGTGGCTGGTGTCAGAGAAAGATGGTGCCGTGGAGCTTCACGAGACGCAATCGGTGGTGACGACGCGCGACGGGCAGCGGCTGATCAATGGCGCGCCGGCCTCTCAGGACAACCAGTTGCGCCAGGTGAGCAACATCGAAAAACTGCGCGGTGCGAGCGACGCCTCGACGGGCAGTGTCTCGCCCATCGAACTGCTTGCGGCGGTGTCCGATAAGGACACACAGATCAATCTCTGGAAAGAAGCGGCGCTCACCGACAAGGACGGCGGCAAGGTCACCATCTACTACCAGAAAGTCACGCCAGGCAACCAGGTGATGCGCCCTGGGCTGAAGTTTAAGGTTCAAGGCACGCCGCTGGAACGGGCGGACTTCCTGTCGCTGATGCTTGCGCTGTTCCTGGGTACGGCGGCCCTGCCGCACATTCTGATTCGTTACTACACGGTGCCCAATCCGGCCAGCGCCCGCAAGTCCACCATCGTGGCGATTGCCGCGATCGGTTTCTTCTACATTCTGACCCTGTTCATGGGCCTGGGGGCGATGATCAACGGGGTGCTCAACCCGGCGGACAGTAACATGGCGGCGCCGCTGCTGGCGCGGTCGTTCGGCAATATCCTTTTCGCGGTCATTTCGGCGATTGCCTTTGCAACGGTGCTCGGCACTGTCAGCGGGCTCATCGTGGCGGCGTCGGGCGCGGTTGCGCACGACCTGTTGGACCGCTTCCTCAACCTGCGCATGGACGACCATCAAAAGGTGCGCGCGGGCAAGATTTCGGCGTTTGTCATCGGCGGGTTGGCGATCGTGCTCGGCATCCTGTACAAAGGCATGAATGTCACCTTCCTGGTCGGTCTGGCGTTCGCCGTGGCCGCCTCGGCCAATCTTCCGTCGATCGTCATGCTGTTGTTCTGGAAAAAGACCACCGCCAAAGGCATCACCGCTTCCATCATCATGGGCATCGTTTCGTCATTGGTGCTCATTCTGTTGTCGCCCGACCTCTTCAAGCTGTACGGGTTGGACCCTGCCACAGCGCCCATCCCGTTAAGCAACCCTGGCATCGTCTCAATCCCATTGAGTTTCTGCACGCTCGTGGTGGTGTCGCTGTTGACCGGGGAGAAGGCGAAGGCTCTGAAACTGGCCGCGCAGCAGTAAGACCGCGGCGCGCCGGTGACTGGCGCGGCCTTCTCTGACTGGACATACGTTCGGATCGGGGTGTGATGCGCATCAGGTGTGTCACACCCCGGGAATCTCAACCATCTAAAGATGGTCTTTAGACCATCCAAAGAAGGTCTTTAAACCATCCAGAGAAGGTCTTTAAACCATGGAGGACAGGACACGGGTCAACTTTCACTGCCACTCAGTCTACAGTGACGGTGATCTCACCCCCGAGGCGTTGGCGGACAACCTGTATGCTGCCGGGGTCCGCTATGCTGCCCTGACGGACCATGATTCGGTCGAGGGTCTCCCGCGCTTTCAAGAAGCGCTGAAGCGTCGCGGCATCGGCTACATCCCGGGCGTCGAACTGACCACACAGTGTGACGACTGCGAAGCTCACATCCTTGGGTACGGTTTCGACGCCAGCAGCCCTGAACTCAAAGCGACGCTCGTGTCGCTGCGACAGGCGCGTGGCACGGAGACGCAGAGTATTGCCGAGTCATTGCGCCGGGCAGGCACTCGCCACGTGGCTGGTCACAACGATCAGCCCGGCCCCAACGCCGCCCCGGATGGACAGCTTGATATCCGTGAAGCCGCCGCCTTGATCCACCGCGCGGGCGGCCGCGCTTTCCTTGCGCACCCACTCACGCTTGAACCTGACCTGGCGGCTCTGGATGCGCTGCTGGCCGGGCTCAAACTTCAAGGACTCGATGGCATCGAAGCCTTCTACGAGCCCTACGCCGACGAGCAGCGCTCACAATTGTCGGCCCTCGCCTTGCGGCATGGGCTGCTCGTGTGCGCCGGCACAGACGTGCATGCCGGCGGTAGAGCGGAAAAACCCGTCTACGGCATCGATATGCCGGTGCCGGCCTGGAAGCAGTTCCGCGACGCGATCTTTTCAGCCCCAACTTTTGTGGAGACATCGGCCGGTGCGCAAGGGTCTACTGCGTTACCTTCTTCCCATGAACATTCGGCCAGACTCCCCGGTGTTTTCCGGCGCCGCTACTTCGTGTTGCGCATCTTCCTGCCGACGTTGCTGGCAATCGCTTTGTTCGTGGCTGCCATCTGGGGTCTGATCATTCCCTCCTTCGAGCGCACGTTATTGGACCGCAAGCGTGAGTTGATCCGCGAGTTGACCAATTCTGCATGGAGCATACTTGTTTCGTACGAGCGCGACGAACGGGCCGGCAGACTCACGCGCCAGGAAGCACAGGATATGGCCAAGGCGCGTATCGAAGCCTTGCGCTACGGGCGCGAAGGCAAGGACTACTTCTGGCTCCAGGACATGCACCCCCGCATCGTCATGCACCCATACCGCCCGGACCTGAATGGACAGGATGTCTCATCTTTCACCGATCCGCGCGGCGTGCGCATATTTGTCGAGTTCGCCGACCTGGTTCGTCGCAAACAGGCCGGCTATATCGAGTACGTCTGGCAGTGGCTGGACGACCCGCAGCGCATGGTCCCGAAAGAGTCGTACGTCAAAGGGTTTGAGCCATGGGGCTGGGTGATTGGCACAGGCATCTACATCGACGATGTGAAGGACGAGATTGCGCGCGTCGAGCAGAGCCTGGTTGTTGCCTCACTGGTGATCTCGGGTGGAGTGATTCTGCTGCTATTGTTCGTCGTGCAGCAGAGCCTGCGCATCGAGCGCGAACGGCGTGAGGTCGAGGAAAGCCTGCGCGAGTCTACCGAGCGCTACCGGTCGCTGGCGGAGGCCACTACGGAGGGCGCCCTGCTCGTTCTCGACAACCGCTGTCGTTACGCCACTGCCA
>JAMDDR010000575.1 GCA_023488685.1 Chloroflexota bacterium
GCGAGGCTCACATTTGAGCGCGATTGGCAGGTGCGTTTCCTGGAGGTGATGCCGTTCGCGGACGTGGCCGAGTTCCAACAGGCCAACATCGTCACCACGCATGAGATGATCGAGCGCATCGAGGCCGCGCTGGGCAAGCTGGACGAATTGAACGACGGCAAGCTCGACGGTGAGGCGAAGGTGTACCGGCTGCCGGGGGCGCGCGGCGAGATTGGCTTCATCAGCCCGGTCAGCGCGCCCTTTTGCGCCAGTTGCAACCGCGTGCGCCTGACCGCCGACGGCACGTTGCGGCTATGCTTGTTGAAGGACGGCGAATTGGATTTGAAGACCCCGTTGCGACGCGGCGCGAGCGCGGACGACCTGGCCGAGCTGATGCGCCAGGCCATCTGGCACAAACCCTGGGGACACGACCTGGCAAATGGCGTCATCCCGATGAGCAGGATAATGAGTGAGATTGGCGGATGAAAGAGAGATTGGAGATTGGAGATTAGCCGGCAATCTCCAATCTCCAATCTCTCATCACAATGAATCCATGGACTTAACTCATCTCAATTCAAGCGGCGAAGCGCACATGGTGGACGTGGGCGCGAAGGCGGACACGCGCCGGATCGCCGAGGCATGTGGGACGGTCTCGATGAGCGCCGAGGCGTTCGCCGCGCTGGTGCGCGGCGACTTGAAGAAGGGTGATGCGCTGGGGACGGCGCGCATCGCCGGCATCATGGCCGCCAAGCGCACCAGCGAGTTGATCCCGTTGTGCCATCCCATCAGCCTGACGAACGTTGAAGTGCAGTGTGAGCCGGTCGACGGCCGCATCGATATTCGCGCGCGCGTCGAGTGCGTGGGCAAAACAGGTGTGGAGATGGAGGCATTGACCGCGGTAAGTGTGGCGGCGTTGACCATCTACGACATGGCAAAAGCCATCGACCGCGCCATGCGCATCGGCGACATCCGGCTCACCCACAAAGCCGGTGGCAAGAGCGGCGAGTGGCACAACGGCGATGTACAGACGGCTCATTCTTCGCCGTCCACACCTGGCGACCAATGACCAACAACCAGCTACCAGCTACCAACCATGATCATTAAACTATTCGCCACGCTCAAGGATCGCGCCAAAACCGGCGAGATCGTGTTGCGAACGCAGGAGCGCCTGACCGTGCGCGAGTTGCGCGCGGCGGTGGGAGCGCAATATCCCGAACTGGCAGCGCTGATGACTCAGACGCTGGTGGCAGTGAACGAACAGTTTGCCTTTAACGACGACGTGGTAGAGGCAGGGGATGAAGTGGCGCTGTTCCCGCCGGTCAGCGGAGGCGCGGATAGCGAAGGCGCCGATAGCGCAGACACAGATTACCCGACCATCATACGCATCACCTCCGATCCGCTCGATCTTGACGCACTGCAGCGTGACGTGACCACCGAACGCGATGGCGCCGTGGTGATCTTCACCGGGACGGTGCGCAAGTTCACCGGCGCCGAGACGACGATCGCGCTGGCGTACGAGGCTTACACCGGCATGGCTGTCGCCAAACTACGCCAGGTGGCCAACGAGATGCGCGACAACTTCGCCGGCATCCATGGTATTGCGCTGGTGCAGCGCGTGGGCGAAATGCAAGTCTGCGAACCGACAGTGGCAGTGGTCGTCAGCGCCGGGCACCGCGGCGACGGCGCATTCGAGGCGGCCCGTTACGGCATTGACCGCCTCAAACAGATCGTGCCCGTGTGGAAACGTGAAACCCGCCCCGATGGCTCGTCGTGGATCGAAGGTGACTACACGCCTGTGCCGGGGGATTGACCGGCACGCCTCTTGAGCAAGGGTCGCACATGGAAGCGCTTCGTGGCACTCCCCAACTCAATTCTGCGCGCAAGCAGCCCCGGCTATCTGGTCCAGCCAGGGCTGCATCATTTCATATCAGCATGTAGCCGGCGCCGCGCATATTGACAATGCGCATGCCCAGGGCTGGGTGATGTTCCAGCTTGCGGCGCAGGCGCATGATGTGGGGTCGCAACCGCCGCGCACCGATGGTGACGTCGAGGTTCGGGCGCATCAATACGCCGCGCACCAGATCCGCCACCGGGACGGTGTGGCCGCGATTCTCCAGCAGCAGATCGAAGATGCGCCCCTCCACAGAACTCAGGCGCACGTAGCCTTCGCCAATGTGGATCACACGCCCGATCGGATCCCACTCGAACAGATCGGTTGAAGGCGCCTGGCCTGCCTCTGCCGTGAGCGTGGATGCGGCATGCTCGGCCTTGCCGGCCTCGCTGGCTGCGCTGACACGCTCTGCCAGCAGCCTGGCGCTGAGACGGCGCTGCATCTCGGGGTCGCTGGCCAGCACGTACTCTCGTACGCCAAGCTGCAACGCCTTGATGATCGTGTGAACGTCGCGCCCTTCCTCGTCAAACACGAGAGTGGGTGGCAACTCGACGCCCTGTTCGCGCAACAGTGTCAACAGGGGAATTGCCCCTGCCTTGACCGTCGCGACCAGAATCAACGCATCGTTGTTGGCGCTCGAAACATGAGAGGAGGACCCGGATGTGGACAATGGAGTCGCTTGTGCAGCGTGGTTATTCTTCAGAAGCTGAATCGCCTCGGAGAGAGAAGGCGTGCACAGCACCTCACAGCCAGCTTCCTCAAGACCTTTACCAATGGCCGCATCGGCGCCAGAGCCGTTGGTAAAGTAGATCGCCCGTTTGGTCATTGTGAAATACTCCCGGCGGTCTTGCTAGGCCACCAATGACTGTTACATTTCTTAAGATGTGCAGGATGATTTGTGATTTCCCCCGCCTAAGTTATGATTCTACCATTTTTTCAGAATAGTGAGGCTACATTGTATAGAACCTACGTTCCTCACGAATGTTTATTTGTATGCCTAGCGGTTACGTAGCGGAATGACTATCTGACGTCGATGGAACAAAACAAGTAAAGGCGGCTGTGTGTTGCACGCTATTAAAACCCGAAAGGCTTCAATAGTGTTTCAAACACAATAAGACCAGGAACTTAACAGCCGTAGAAATACAGCCCGCCCCCTTCATGCGTAGCTGGGACAGAGACGCGATGCGTGCAAGGTTTATGCCGGAATAGTTTGAGCAGCACTGTGACTAAGTATGCCGAATCGTGTGATTGTATACTCGCAGACTTGCCGCAGCGATGCGATCCCATCCGAATTGAACGCTGAGTTCGCGGCTGCCGGCCTGCAGGCGTGTCTGTAGTTCGGGGCTGGAGAGCACGCGCCGCAAGGCACTGGCCAGGACGGCAGGGCTATCAGGCGGTACTAACAGGACGTTCTGCCCGTCGACGAGTTCTGGCAACGCGACGCGCGGTGTGGTGGTCACGACAGCACAACCGTGCGCGAGTGCCGCCATCAATGTGCCGCGCCGAAACGAGACGCCATCGCGATACGGCAGGGCAATACAATCGCAGGCGGCCAGGGCTGCGCTGACGCCGCGTTCGTCCAGGTACCCGGTGAGCACGATGTGCGCCTGCACGCGCAATTCGCCGGCCAACTGTGTCATGTGCCTGGCGTAGGCGATGTTGGTGGGGTCACTCGCGCCGGTCTGCCCGCCGATCAGTAACAGTGTGACATCCTGGCCATGCGCGCGCAATTCAGCCAGTGCACGGATGAGCACCTCGCCACCCTTGCTCTCGTTCATGAAACCGAAGTAGCCGATGAGGCGCGTGCCGGCCGGGATCGCCCTGGCTTGCATCCAACCCTGGCGCGTGAAGCCCTCCAGCGACACCGGCGTGATATTGCTGCCGATGGGGATACGGGTCCGCCGGGTGATGCCAGCCTGCGCCAGAATCTCGTCGTCCTCGCGGTTGGTGACGATGGCCGCCGTTGCGCTGCGCGCCATGGAGAGGATGGCCTGCCAGCGCAGCGGCCCCGCTTTTGGGAACAAGTAGGGCACCTTCAGATCGTGAAAGGTGACGATGGTGGGGACACGGCGAGCGAACAGTGCGGGCAGCAGGTTGACTGCCGGGTGCATGCCGTAGGCGGCGGCCTGGTATTGCAGGTTGAGCACATGGGGCCGGTGCGCGCGGATGAATGCGGCGATGCGCCGGAGTGAGGTCCAACCCCAGCCAGGCTCGCTGCGGTGTACCTGCACGCCTTGCACGACTTCCTCGCGTGGCGCGCCGGGGACCATTCGGGTGATGACGTGCGGTTCGTGCCCGGCGGCAGCCAGCGCGCGCGCCAGTTCACGGGTAAAGTCTCCCAACCCACCCTGCAACGGCGGATACTCACCGGCGATGAATGTGATGCGCATTGTATAAAGAAGAGATTGGAGATTGGAGATCGCAGGCCAATCTCCAATCTCTAATCTCCAATCTCTCCCCTCACCAGCCACGCTAGAAATTCTTTATTCCCGTCCATGCCCAGGATGGGCGACTCGATCAGTCCGTTGACGGACCACCCCTGCTGCGTGACGAACGCGGTGACGCGATCGATCACCTCCTGGTGTACGGCTGGGTCACGCACGATCCCCCCCCTGCCCACCTTCTCGCGTCCCGCCTCAAACTGCGGTTTGATCAGGGCGACGATGCTGCCCTCACCCCGCATCCCCTTTTTTCCCTTTAGAAGAGGGACTGGTGGTGACGACGTTCCCCCTTCTTCCCCTGGGAGAGGGACCGGGGATGACGACCTTCTCCCCTCTCCCAGGGGGAGAGGGGTTGGGGGTGAGGGCACCATCCACCCGAATACACGCGGCAGGATGAGCGCGAGTGAGATAAACGACACGTCGATCGTCGCAAACTGAACAGCCTCCGGCAAGTGCTCCAGGTGGCGAACGTTCACACCTTCCATCACCACCACACGCGGGTCGTTGCGCAGCTTCCAGTGCAACTGATTGGCGCCCACGTCCAGTGCGTACACACGAGCCGCGCCACGCTGCAGCAGGCAATCCGTAAAGCCGCCGGTGCTGCTGCCCACGTCGGCACATACGAAGCCGGCGGGTTCAATCGTGAAGTGATCCAGTGCCGCCTCCAGCTTGAATCCACCGCGCGATACGTATCGGGGCGGGTTGGTGATGGTGATGGCGATATCCTCGCCAAACAGTTTTGAGGGCATGTCCACGACCTGCCCGTTCACGCGCACCTCGCCTGCGCGGATCAGGCGCTGCGCCCAGTCACGTGTTTCGGCCAGGCCGCGTGTCACCATGAGCACATCGAGCCGCGCCTTTGGCTTGCGGGCAGGGAATTTCATCACCACACCGGTGCCGTGGCGTTAGCGCCCGTAGTCCAGGCGCTCCACCAACCGTAGCGGGAAATGATCCTGCCTCATCTTTTCCTGCGTGGCCTTGATCTCGTACTCGACGCGATAAGGGGTCCACGTGCCGATGGAGGTGTCGAGGATGGCGTAGGCAGCGCGCGGGTCACCGTCGCGCGGTTGGCCCACACTGCCTGGGTTGATGATGTAACGTGATTCGCGTTTGAGCGAGATCGGCACGTTCGTGCTCGGCATGGCAATGTGCACGTTGCCGGTGCGCCCGTCCTTCACGAAAATGACCGGCACGTGCGTGTGGCCCACCAGGCAGAACGGTGCGCTGGTGTATTCGAAGTTCTCCTCGGCCACATTCACGTCGGTGATGTACTCCCAGATCGGCTCACGCGGGCTGGCGTGCGCCAGCAGATAGTCATCGTGCGGAAGCAGTTCTGACCGTGCCTTCAGGTAGTTCATGTTCTGCGACGAGAGATGATCCTGGGTCCACCGCACCACGAACGCCGCGCTCTCGTGAAAGGTGCGCAAGTCCAGGCGGCCGACGACCGCCCAATCGTGATTGCCCGCCAGGCACACATGCGGCTGGGTGCGCAGCAGTTCGATACACTCATTCGGGCTGGGGCCATAACCCACCAGGTCGCCCAGGCACCACACGATATCATAGGTCAACGAGCGCGACTTGGTATCGGCGAGAACCGCCTCGAACGCGATCAGGTTGGCATGAATGTCGGAGATGACTAAGCAGCGCATGACGATTTTGGATTTTCGATTTTGGATTTTCGATTATGGATTTTCGATTTAGATTGGCGGTTTAGACTGGCGATTCAGACTGGCGATTCAGACTGGCGATTCAGATTGGCGATTCAGATTGACAATCTGGATTTGCGATTCTCTCATTTCGATTTTACAGATGCGCTGCGGAACGGCCAGACCATCGGCAATCCCAACCCAAAATCCCAATCCAAAATCCCAAATCCAAAATCGCAAATCTAATGTAGGTGGTCCACCAAGTACTGATATACACCCGCCTTCAACACCTTCAAACCGAGCAGCGCGCACTTGACGCGAGCCGCCGTCAGCGGCACGCCTACCATGTCGAGCACATCCTGCCGCTCCAACTGTTGCACGTCGGCCAGCGACTTGCCCGCGACATCCTCCAACAGCATGGACGCGGCGGCCTGGCTGATGATGCAACCATCGCCGCTAAATGCGATTTCATCGATGCGCGTGCCGTCGTCGCTCAGCTTTACATCGATGCGGATCTTGTCACCGCATAGCGGATTGCTCTCCTCATGCGAAATGTCCGCGTGCTCGATCGTGCCGTGGTGACGCGGATTTTCGTAGTGATCCAATAAGTTGTCCCGATACAGATCTTCCATTTTCGATTTTAGATTTCGGATTTTGGATTGGGATTTTGGATTGGGATTTTGGATTGGCAACGTTGATCTGCGCCTCGTGATCATCTCCAACCTCTAATCTCCAGCAGCCAGCAACTGCAACCAGCAACTACTTCCTCAGCGTCTTCTTCGCCTTATAAATGGCCTCGATCAGCGCATCCACTTCGCGCAATTGAGTATAAACGTAGAAGCTGGCGCGGGCAGTGGCCGGCAACCCCAATCTTACGTGCAGGGGTTGCGCGCAGTGGTGACCGGCGCGAATCGCGACGCCTTCGCGGTCGAGCAGGCTCCCCAGATCGTGTGGGTGAATGCCCCGGATGGTAAAGGTCAATGCGCCGCCGCGGATATCCGGGTCGGTCGGGCCAATGACGGTCGCGCCCGGCACTTCGCACATGCGCTCTAGCGCATAGGCCACGATCTCGTGCTCGTGCGCGCGCACGGCGTCCATGCCCAGCGCCGAAAGGTAATCGACCGCCGCGCCCAGCCCAATGGCTTCGACGAAGGCTGGGGTGCCGGCTTCGAATTTTACCGGCACGTCGGCCCACGACACACCTTCGAAGTTCACATTACTGATCATGTCGCCACCGGTCAGGAAAGGCGGCATCGCTTCGAGCAGGTCGGCCTTGCCATACAGGACGCCGATGCCGGTCGGCCCAAGCATCTTGTGCCCAGAGAAAGTGTAGAAGTCGCAGTCCAGGGCACGCACGTCGATCGGCATATGCGGGGCGGCCTGGCAGCCGTCCACCACCACCTTCGCGCCGGCGGCATGCGCACGCGCCACAATCGGTGCCGGATCAGTGATCGTGCCCAACACGTTAGAGACGTGGGCAAAGGTCACCAGTTTCGTCCTCGGCGTCAGCAGATCGTCCAACTTATCCAGATCGAGCGTGCCCGTGGGCGTGAGCGGGATGTACTTCAGCTTCACGCCATGCTCGCGCGCCAACACCATCCAGGGCACGAAATTGGCATGATGCTCCAACTCCGTCAGCACTATCTCGTCGCCCGCTTGCAGAAAGTGTCTGGCATAGGAATAAGCCACCAGGTTCAGCGCCTCGGTGGCGTTGCGCACGAATACCACGTTCGAGGCAGCAGGCGCGTTGATGAAACGCGCGACCTTCTCACGCGCTGCGTCGTACAGTTCGGTCGAATGCTCGCTATTGGTATACACGCCGCGATGCACGTTGGCGTACGTGGTGCGGTACACGCGATCCATCGCGTCCAGCACCTGCACTGGCTTCTGCGATGAGGCAGCACTATCGAGAAACACCAGCGGTTTACCGTGTACGGTTTCAGCCAAAACCGGGAAATCCTGGCGTATGCGGTCTACATCCAATGTCGTCTTTAGATCACTCATTACATCATCCGAATACGTAAAACGTAAAATGCACAGCATTACGTTTTACGTTTTACGCATTATTCTTCAACCACTCTCATCTGCACGCGTGCCTGGCCGGTCGCGCCGCAGTCGATGAGCAAGGTCATCATACCAGCAGGCTCCTTTACGTCAACGGTCCAGAGCCATGCGGCTACGCCATCGTGCCCGGCGACATGGGTCGCGTCGCCCCCAATTGGCTCCGCGCGCCCCGTGCCATCGGACGTGCGCTCCACTCGTAAGATGCACACGGCACCCGGCTGTGTCTCAATCGTCAACGCAGCCGCACCACCTGGGAAGACCTGTTGAGACATGGTCTGTACCGCGATTTCGCCAGACTTGAAAATCGGCGTGGCCGAGGGCGCGCTTTTATCGGGCCCGGCAATGATGGGCGTGCGCCGCGGGCGCGGCGTACTCGTCGGCGGGTAGGTCGGCGTGGCCGCCAGCGCGGTAATCGTGGCGAATACTGCTTCCGAGGTGGCACGCGTGTCCGGTGTGGGTGACGGACCGGGCGTCGGCGTCTTGGTGATGGTCGGCGTCAATGTCGGGGTGGACGTGTCCGCTGGAACATCCGTCTCGCTTGGTCGTACTGGGCGTATTGTTGCTGTGGAACCGGGCAGTTGCGTCGGCGTGGGAGATGCTGTGGACGCAAGGGCTTGCGTAGGCGCAGGCGTCTGCGTGGGGAGCGAGGATTGAAGTGGCTGCGCCAGCCCGCATCCGGCGCCAGTGACGAGCACGAGGCCCATCAAAGCGGCGAAACGTGCAGCACTTTTACGTTTATGACCCATACTGGGCAGTTTAACTCATGTTTGGGGACTCCCCTGCCCGAGAGCCATCGCAAAGGATCAGGGCGACAAACGAAAAAACAGGGGCGCCGGTAAGGCACCCCTGTCGCAATTCGCACATTCCAGTAGCAGCGGCTGATCTGGACACGCCACGGCGCGTTCTACTTCTTCTCTGCGCCTGCGCCTTCGCCTTCTTCCTCTTCCTTCTTGCCCTTCTCGATCACTTCGACTTCCGAAGTTTCGACGACCGGAGCTTCTTCTTCCTTCACTTCCACGAAGCGAGTGACGCGCACGACCTCCTCGTCCGGCTCGTCCATGACCTCGATTCCCTGCGGAATCTGAATGTCGCCCACGCGGATTACGCCGTCGATGGCCAGACTGGAGACGTCCACGGTGACGCTCTCGATCAGGTCAGCCGGCAAGCAGCGGATGTCGAGCGCGTCCATCTCTTGCAGCAGCACGCCCGCGCCCGATTTCACGTCGGCCGGTTCGCCGGTGCAGATGATGCGCACTTCCGCCGTGATCTTCTCGGTCATCGACACTTCGTAAAAGTCGATGTGCTGGATGACGCGCTTGATCGGATCGCGTTGCACTTCGCGCGTCAGCACCATCTTGGGGGCGCTGCCGTCGCCCACGTCCAGGGTGATCAAGCTGTTGCGTCCTGCATGGCGCAGCACGTTGGTGACGTCGCGGGTGTTCAACTGGATATGGGTCGGCGCGATCTTGTTGCCGTAGACGACCGCGGGGACCATGCCAGAGCGCCGGAGCGCCTTGACGCCATGCCGGATCGCCGTCCGTACGCTGGCGCTCAGTGTGATTGTGTCTGCCATCTTCATTTCCTTTCAACCGCCCATCGCATGTGGCCACGTGGTTTAAATGGCCGCCGCTACTCACGGTTGCAGTCACGGTGAGTCTTATTACTCCCATGCGCCCGGCGCGTTCTGCTGCCAAGGCGGTGGGCATTATACCGCAAGGGCGCTGGGTTTGACGCTCGTGGCCTGATCGGTTACCCTTCACGCTTATGGCACGCGAGGTTTTCTTCACCAGGGACGTCGAGGGGCAGTCGATCGAGGCAGCGATCAACTACGACGAGACGGCGTTTGAGACGGCACAAGACGCCGTCTCGCCGTGGACGATATCGATTCACACGGGCGGGCAGGACATGGGCCGGTTGGTCGGCTTCGAGGGTGAGGGACAAACCATCATCAACATGCACCACCTCAAGCCCGATCCAGGCGTGCAGCGCGCAGTGGAGATCACAGTATTCCGGGCCAATGATGAACTGCGCGCACGCAAGCTCGACGCCGCCGTGTTCGCGGCGTTCGAGCGCTGGTTGCTCAAGCGCGGCTGGCGCGGGAATATCGTCAAACTGATGAAGTTCACCGCGGCCGGCCAGGTGGTGCCAGTGCGGCGCTTCTGGGTGGGGCTGGGGTTCGAGATCGTTCCCGGCGAGGAAGGACGCTGGGATGAGCACGTCGTGAAACGGTGGCGGTAGATCCAAATCCTGATACAAAAAGGTGGCACCTGGCTTGGGGGAAAGGGGGCGCCAGGTGCCACCGTGATCAATATACAGCCGCCATTTCGCTGTGGGGGAACAGCGATTGGAAGGCGGCTGTGTCTATTAGATCAGCATGTAACCGTTGCCGCGCACGTTGATGATGCGATGCGCCAGTTGCGGTTGTTCCTCCAGCTTGTTGCGCAGCCGCATCATGTGCGGGCGCAGCAGCTTGACACCGTTGTCGATGTCCAGGCCCGGCTTGCCCAGCGCGTCGCCGATCAGCTCTTGCATCGAGACCATGCGATAGCGCTTCGCCAGCAACAGGTCGAACAGTCGCGCCTCGATCGGGCTGAGGCAGACATATGCGCTGTCGAGGTAGATAACGTGTGTTTCACGATCCCAGCGGAAATCGCCGTTGACGATCCGCGTGCTGTTGGAGGCCGGGGCCTTCGTGAGCGCGGGTGCGGACGCGGACGGTGTGGGCCGGCCGGTGTTCCCATTCATCACCCGCTCGATCAACACACGCGTGCGCAGCTCGCGCTGGTTCACCGGCTCGCTCGCAAGCAAATACTCCTGCACGCCTAACTGCATCGCCTTGACAGCCGCCTGGATGTTGTTGCCCTCGTGGTCGAACAACAGGGTCGGCGGCAACGGAATGCCGTTCTCACGCAGCAGGGTTAACAGGGGAATGGCACCAAACTGGATCTCCGCCACCAGCAAAATGCCGGTTTGCTTCGACGCGTCGACAGAGTTCGCCCTTGCCTGCAGGGTCATCAACGTCTCTGGAATGTTGTGAGTACTGTGCACTTCACAACCTGCGTCGACCAGTGCTTTCTGAATAGCCGAGTCGGACCCACGTCCACCCATCATATAGATTGCATGTACTTCCATGTTCAACCCTCTTGCACCATGCTAAGGCAATAAGCACAAAGATGGCAAAAAGATTTAGTGGAAGCTGCATGAAGAGAGATGTGGCAACAGCCTGTGCTCCCTTTTTGCGCAGGAGCAGGTGGGGAGAGTTCGCGGATCCACCCCACTTCATGGATCGATCTTGCCCAACTTGCGCAGTTCCCCAGCATTGAGCAGAATGATCTTGCCTCGCTGCAATTCGATCAACCCCTGGCTCCGGAAATCGCTCAGTACCTTCGTCACCGTCTCGCGATAAGTGCCGGCCAGGTCAGCCAGTTCCTCGTGCGTACAGTTCACCTCCAGCCGGCGCGAGAACAGGCCGGCAGGTGTCGGATGCGCATACTGCACTAGCAACACCGCGAGCCGTTCCGGCACGCGCTTAAATGCGATATCAAGCAGCCTGTGCTCGGTCTCGATCAGCCTGCGACCGAGTGTCTCGGCGATGCGGAACGCGATGCGTGGGTCACCGAGCAGTAATGCCTTCACATCGTGACGGCTCATCAGGCATAACAGACACGGGGTGACCGCCTCGGCATAACTGCCTTGGAGGTTCTGCCCCAATAACACCATTTCGCCAAAGATCGCTCCAGCTTCGAGCACAGCCACGGTGAGCATACGACCGTCGGGTTGAAGATGGTACAGCCTGACCCGACCCTCCTTCAAGATAAACAGCACTTCGTTTGGTTGGTCGGGTGAGGAGAGCATCGTGCCGGCGTCGACACGCTTCATCGGCGTGTGTGTGCCTAGCTTGACGATCTCCTCAGTCGTGAGGTCCTGGAAGATATCAACCTCGCGCAAGTAGGTCAGCTTATCCGGAACAGTGCTGTCGTCGTGTCTGTTCATATTTCAAAAGGCCAATGACCCATCTCAGGTGGCTCGTGTGGCTCAGGCTGCCCTCACACATTCGTCTACCCGCTGCAGCAACTCAGTCACATCCGGATTGCCCATAAACAGGACCCGACCATTCCACAAGTACATTGGCGTGCCAATGACATTATCCGGTATGGTATCCCCACCTCCGCTCAAGTCGACCACGGTAACCGGCACCTGGGGGCGCATGGCGCGCAACTGGGTGATAAGCTGCTGCGCTGTCGCACAGCCACGACAGTGCGAAGAGACATATACGTAGAGCATGATGCCTCGTGACCTTTCATTTCAAAAGCCTGAGCGCATACCAGGCATAACCAAGCCCAGCCAATATGCCATAAACCATATGGCCCATCAAACTCATGAGCATCGGGCCGCTCAATGCTGCAGCAAATTGTGGTCCCATCCCCATCATGGTGGGCATGATGACCATGGGGCCGAGTATCCACCATGCGATGCCGTAGATCAGCCCCCACAGCGCAGCACGGGGATATTGGGTGCTCACACTGCCGAAGATCAGGCCAAAGGTGCCACCGATAAACACGCTGATGAGCATATGAATCAAGAAGCCTACGACCGCACTGGTGCTACCGACGAGCCCGGCGATTGTCGGGAACATACCCATAAGTCCCATCAAGATGCCGAAGCCGATCCCGCCGATCACACCGCCCACGATTCCACCAACTACCTTCTCCCCAAGCGAATGCTCCCTCTGCGCTACACCGACCATCTTATGTACCTCCCACAAATAAAAACGCTCCTTATGCCATGTGATCGTCGGGCAATGATTATCTCTGCCACAACGTCACGCGATTCAGTGTAGGACGTTTAACCGCTTCTGACTGTGAGCTGGATTACATACGGCCCAGCCCATCACATGGCGAGTGGCTAACGCGAGCGGCTTATGGAGGTGGGAGCTGCGTGGATAAGGGTAAACGCACGACGAACGTCGCACCTGCCCCTGGCGTGCTACTGACCTGAATGTCGCCGCCATGGCGTGTGACGATGCCGTAACTGACCGACAACCCCAGGCCAGTGCCTTGCCCAACCGGTTTCGTGGTGAAGAAGGGGTCGAAGATCTTGGTGATGATGGCGGCAGGGATGCCGTGCCCCGTATCCGCCACTGAAAACATGCCCTGCCCGGCTTCGGACCACACACGCAGCGTCAACTCCCCGCCGCCCGGCATGGCCTGTCGCGCATTTTGAATCAGGTTCAGCAGTACCTGCAGCAGTTGATTCGCGTCGGCCATGACCCACACCGGCTCGTCAGAGTGCGGATGGGTCAGGCGGATGCCTTCCCGCTCCACCTGGTAGCCCGTCAACCCAATCACCTTATCGATCAGGTTCTCCAGGTTCACCAGCTTCAGCTCAAGCGTGGAGTCGTGTGCGAACTCCAGCAGGTTATCCACGATGCGTTTGACGCGCAACGACTCGCGCAGGATCAGATCGGCATACTGCTTCAGCCGCTCATCCTGCTCGCGCTGGTTGATCAGTTGGGCGAAGCCGACGATGATGCCGATCGGGTTGTTGATCTCGTGCGTCAGGCCTGCAGTAAGCAGCCCGATCGAGGCTAGCTTCTCGGACTGGATGAGTTGTGCCTGTGTCGCCACCAGTTGCGCGTTCTTCTGCGCCAGGTCTGCGAGTTGGGCCTGCACCTGCTCATACATCCGGGCGTTCTCCATCGCCGTTGCCAGCGACCCGGCGACGGTTTCGACGAAGTTGCGGTCCGAATCGCTGAAAGGGCCAGTCCACTTGTTGACCAGTTGCAGCGCACCGACGACGCGGTCGTGAATGATGAGCGGCTGGCACAGGATGGATTGTGCCTGGACGCCGGATGGCGCATCTGTCTCAGCCCGGAAGACCGGGTCCTGTATCGCATCGGCGGTCACGTGCGCGTGCCCGGATTCGATCACCCCACCGATGATGCCCTGCCCCTTGCTGAAACGCACCTGCCCCAAGGTCGCCCACCAAGTCTCCGGCCGTGCAGCCAGGAAGCCCACCTCACCTGCGCCATCCACCCACGCCAGCGCAGCCGCCTGCACGCCCACCAGCATTTCGAGGCCGACGATGGCTGTGGCAGCCACCTGGTTCAGATCCAGCGAGGCATTGATGGTGGTGACAAGGTGCTTCAGCGTCGCGAGCTGCTGGAACTGATCACGCACACGCCCGTCCAGGTTCGTGTTCGACCGCCGCAACAGCCGCAGCGCCCGCTCCTTCTCTTGCGAAACACCGCGCAACACCTGCTCCAGGCGATCAATCTCCGCCTGCAGTTCGTCCAGTCGCGCGGTGTCCGCGTCGGCGGGATCAGTCGTGGAGCGCTTCATCACGCATTGAGATTATGGCGATTGGGTGCTGGAGGAGGAGATTGCTTGCCCAGGCAACGTTCGACGAGTGGGATGACGGATTCGATCTGAAAGGGCTTGACCAGGAAGTCCAATGCACCCAAACGCATCGACTCAACCACGACCGGAACGTCCGCATATGCCGTCATGACGATCACCGGCGCCCAGTTGTCCGCGGCGCGAATCAGCCGCAGGAAATCCATGCCACTCATGCCGGGCATGCGATTGTCGATCATGAGCAGGTCCAGTTGCTCGCGCCGGATGACTTCAAGCGCTGCGTCGCCGGAACTGGCCGTGGTGACCTTATAGCCGGCTTGGGTCAGGATTTCGGTTAATAGCAACTGAAATCCCGGTTCGTCTTCAAGAACGAGAATGCGTTCCATGGTGATCAGTTCAAATGAAGCACAGTGGCTGTCACTGCGCAGTGGCTGTCACAGCACTCCAGGTATAACCATTGGTCCAGGTGTAGCTCAACTGCCACGTATTGCTGCCGGCGGACACGCAATCGCCGAACTCGTGCCAGTACTCACGCCGGTATTCTTCTGATACCGACATGATAACCGAAGATGATTGCTGTTTGCTATTCGGGCTTGCCCCCCCACAAACACCCTCACGAACACTGGTCTGCTTCACCGATAAACGCGGTTCCTGAATTCGCTTAACCATTCAACCCCTCTTTTTCACGAGCCTGAGTTTTAAAGGCAGCCATTCCGATTGACTTACGATGCGGTCTGCGATGCGGTCTGCAATGCGGTCTGTTTATTACAGTCTGCAGTCCGGCTTCTGGTTGATATCTCAAGGAGAAATGACGACGGGGGTTGAGTCCGTCGTCATTGTCGTCGTCATGATCGTGATTGGATCAGCCGCGACGGGCGTGGGTAGCAAGTTAGGCGTTGCCAGCACGGCGCTGTTATCGTCCACCCACTTTAGCGAAGAGACGTTGGTCGAACTCGCGACGATACCGGCCCACGACATGCGCGCCGTGTTATAGGCATCAGCATTGCCAGCCCAGCTCATCCGCGAACCAGCCCATGACATGCCGCCAGCCCAGCTCATGCCACCCGCCCAACTCATCCGCGAGCCTGCCCACGACATGCGCGAGCCTGCCCAGCTCATCCGCGAACCAGCCCAACTCATGCCACCGGCCCAGCTCATGCCGCCGGCCCACGACATACCACCGGCCCAGCTCATGCCGCCAGCCCAGCTCATGCCGCCGGCCCACGACATACCGCCAGCCCAACTCATGCCACCCGCCCAACTCATCCGCGAGCCTGCCCACGACATGCCAGAGCCAGCCAGCGTGTTGCTGTCAACCCATGTGCCATCCGTGCGGGCGACACCCAGGGCAATGTAGTTGCCGTCCGCATCCTCGACGTAGTACAGGTAAGCGGACCCATCGTCACTCAGCATGGCGTGGATTGGCCCCTGGTAGTGGTAGGCCAGTTCGGCCTCGGTGTCGTAGCCATGCGCCAGGTCAGTCAGGATATCCATGTCCGCGTTTGCTGCGCCAGGCTCTGAGAAGACACCCGTCACGGCGCTGGGCGCCCACACACGGCCCATGCCCTGCTGTAACGTGTTGTAAATGGGCTCACCTTGCTCGGTCAACGCTGGGCGCGCCGAGAAGATCAGCTTGAACTTTACCTGGTCAGGCGTCAGCTCGGGGTGCGCCTGTAGCATCAGAGCCGTCACACCTGCGACGATGGCGGTGGACATGCTGGTGCCATTCATCCGGAACAGATCCGCCGACTCCGAGTAATCCGGGTGCATCCGCACCAGGTATTGGGTATCCACACCGGTGGGATCGTTGTACATGAACGAGACAATCTGCGATCCTGGTGCGAGGATGTCAGGCTTGGCGAAACCGTCCGGCGTGGGGCCAGTAGACGACCAGGCGGGCACGAAATCGTCGGCCCAGTAGGCGGGCGTACGGTTGTTGTTCACCGCGCCGACGCTGATGACGTAGGGGTCATTGCCGGGAACGGTGACGGATTGTGCGTAAGGTCCGGCATTTCCTGCCGCGGCGACGACCACAATGCCATTCGCCCAGGCCTGTTCGGCTGCCCTGTTCAAGGGGTCGACGAAGTAGGGGACGGTAACCGGCGAAGTGAGTGACAGGTTGAGCACACGAATGCCGAACCTGGCCCGGTTCGCGACGACGTATTGAATGCCCTTGATCACCGTCTCGTAGCTGCCGACGCCGTTGTCGCCCAGCACGCGCACGCTGAGGATGTTCGCCTCAGGTGCGATCCCCATGTACACACCCGTATTGCTGTCGGTCAGATTGTTCCAGATGATCCCGGCCAGGTGTGTGCCATGTCCATAACCATCGTGGCTGATCTGCTTGTGGGTGATGAAGCAATAGTCGGCATATTGAGTGCCGCCGGATTTGCCGTCGGATTTGGTGGGGCATGCCGGCGAGACGAAGTCAGCCTGACCCAAATATTGCTTGTTGATCGCGCGGGTCATCACCTCGAAGATTTGCTTGGAAAAGTACACACCGCTGTCGACCAGGGCCACGGTCACACCATTGCCACGCACATAGGTGTCCTTCGCCAGCAACGTATCGTGCAGCCGATCTGCACCGACATCGATGGCGACGGGGTTGACCAGGTTATAAGCTGTACTGTCCTCGGTGGCAATCACGTCCGGACGCCCATCCCACTGTTGGGGCAGCAGGGTAAGCAGGATCAGTTTGTCTTTGCCACCCCCGGCCACAATATCTCCGTTCGCCGATGCTGTAGGTTGAATCGTCTTCGTGTCCAGGTTATGGTTATCGGCCACCGTACCATCCGGCTGGAGCACCAACGCAGTCTTCTCGACACTGACGATGATCTCGCCGGCAGGATTGACAGCCGGGTTGTTCTCCAGGCTGTCCGAGAGCTTGTACGACCACTTGAGAGCACCAGTGGCAACATCGACGGCGAACATCGTCTTGCCGCCTGTGTAAACCGTGCTGCCATCGGGTGAGAGCACCGGCTGCGTCTTGATGCTACCCTCCGAGACGTCGACATAGAATCGCTGGGTGCCATCGCTGTTGATCCCATAAAGCCCTGAATCAGAAGGCAAGTACACGCTTCCATCGGCCCCCACCGCAGGATTTGATCGAATGGATCCGTTGGTGGTGAAGGTGAACTTCAGCGTGCCAAGCACACTATTGAACGCGAACAGCTTTTTGCCGCCGCTTTTCACCACGTACAGGACATCATTCGGCGCCACCACCGGGCTGAGATCAACAGCCACATCCACTCTGTAGGACCACTTCATCGTTCCCTGCGGGTTGACGGCGTGTACATAACCCTTGGTGGTGACCAGGTAAATGGTTCCATCACCGCCCACGCTTGGCGTGCCGATGGCGCCACCAGTACTCCCCACCGGCACCTTCCAGAGCAGTTGGCCAGAGCTACCATCAAACGCATACAGGGCACGGTCCTTGTCCACACTGTAAACCGTGCGCTTGTCGGGGCTGACGACGACGCCCCCCAGAAACTTGGCCTTGCTGGTATTGTTGAAGGACCAACGCACCGATCCATCTGAGTTCAGCGCGTAGATGTTTTTGTCCTCACTGCCGAAGAAAATGATCCCATCGGCACCCAATACGGGTGACGTGGCATAGGGCTGCCCGGTGAGTGTGTTTACCGCCCGGACGCTCCCGTCGGCATTGGCAACGATCACGTGGCCTTTCTTGTCGACGGCCACAAAGCCGCCGTCGGGCAGATATGTCGCCGGGGCCAGCAACGGGTCTTCCAGCGGGATGCTGGCTTTAATGATGCGCCGCGCCGACACATAATCATCGTAGGCGGTTCCATCGGCGGCTTTGATCTGTTTGTTCGCAACCACCGATGTGACGGTTGCATTAGCAATCAAGGTCTGCAGTTGCTCACCCGAGAGTTCGGCGGCGACGGCCTTGATCAACCACAGGTCCGAGGTGACCCGTCCACCAGCTTGCTCGACTGCAATTGCGGCCTGGCTTGAATCACCGGCTGTCACGATGACAGACAACACATCTGACTGATCCGATAAAAGTGCAGGATCAACGTAAATGTCGCCGGCATCAGCGTTGAGCACAACGCCGTTGGCTACAACGGCTACATCCCGGCGCGGCACGGCTGCGCCGGTTGCGCCGAGCAGAACAACCAGACAAAAGGTGGCGATGCGTGATCTGTGAAACATTGATGATGCCCTCAATGGTATTTAGTTGTCGACCAATTGCGTAACATGGGCGTTAGCGGTCCGTTCTATTTTAGCGTTGTACCGTAAGTTTTCGAACAAGATTTCGTAAAGTTTAGCTAAAGAGGGAGGCGAGATACCTTAGCGTTTCACACCATGTAACCGTCGGCGATTTCCCAATAACGCAGTTGCGGTGGAAGTTGCTCACTCAACCACCTCAACCACTCAGGCCAACATGGTGAGAAACGCTGCAACGATCTCTGGGTCAAAGTGCGTACCCGCACCCTGGAGCAGGTATTGCTGCACCTGCTCGGTAGGCCAGGCGCTACGATACGGGCGATCTGAACTCAAGGCATCCCACACGTCCACCACCGCAAAGATACGCGCCCAGAGGGGAATCTGTTCGCCTTTTAAGCCCCGTGGGTAGCCTGTGCCGTCCCACTTTTCGTGGTGGCAGTAGGGAATATCCAGCGCCGGGCGCAGGAAGGCGATCGGCGAGAGCATTTCGTAGGCATACACAGGATGCTTGCGCATGATCTGCCATTCCTCATCGCTGAGTGGCCCTGGTTTCGACAGAATACTGTCGGGCGTGCCCATCTTGCCGATGTCGTGCAACAGTGCGCCGCGACGGATATGGACGAGGTCATCGTCATTCACGCCAATGAATTTCGCCAGGTGCACGGTCATCTCTGACACCCGTCGTGTGTGATCTTCTGTCTCCCTGTCCCGCAGGTCGAGCGCATGGCTCCACCCTTCCAGCGTCGTATCATAGGCCTGCGCCAACTCGGCATTGGAGCGTTGCAGGTCGCTGAACAGCGTGGCATTATCAATGGCAATGGCTGCCTGTGCCGCCAACGCTTCCAGAAAGTCAATCCATGCGGGGTCTGGGTTCAACACACGGCGGTTGAACAGTTCGAGCACCCCTTTCACCTGCCCGCGCGCAATGAGCGGCACAGCGAAGTAAGTGATGAACCCTTCCGCGGCCAACAGCTCGGGACGCCCGAACGGCTGGCCGGCCCTGGTCAGATCGGGAACGACCGTGCAGCGCCTGCTGGCGAATGCCTGCTTGATGTCGTTCCAGCCGGACTCTGCACCCAGGCTGATACGAGAATGCGTGATGATATCCGTGTAAAAGCCGCGTCCGGCCGCATGCTCAAGCACTTGTGTGCCCTTAGCCAGCAACAGGATATCAGCGGCACTCACACTCAACCGGGTGGTCACCTGGTCGAGGATCACGTTGAGTGTGACGTGTGGGTCAAGACTGGCCGTGATGGCGCTATCCACCGTGCGCAAGGCGCCAAGGCGTTGCACGTTGAGGGGAGTGTCAAGAGGTTCACGGCTGGCATGTAGGCCCTGGTCAATCATCTCCGCCAGTTGAGACACGAGTTGGCTTTCATCAGCCGACAGTTCACGTGGCAACTGGGTGGTCACGAAGATCGTCCCAATCATCTCACCGGCTAATCGCAGCGGCGCACACACACCACCCCACCCCACGGGCGATTCTGCCCGCACCGGCAGAGGGGCATAGGGGTCATTACCAAACTCGCGTGAGGTATAGGGCTGGCACGTCGTGAACACCCATCCGGGGATGCCGGCGCTTGGGCTTAAGCGCGCAGGAAGTTGTGCATGCATGCCCCGCGCGAGCGTCCGTACCAGTTCATCGTTCGCCTCGTCATAGACCCAGATGCTGCCGTTCACAAGTGCCAGCCCGGACAGGATTTCGTCGAGGAGCAGCTTGAGTGCCGCATCAAGTGAGTGTGCACCGCGCAATTGTGAGCTGACCTTCCCGGCCACTTCCAACGCCGTCAAACGCCGGCGCGATTGTTCAAGCTGTGTCGCCTGATATAACACCCCTGTGATAAGCCCAACAAATACCGCCAACAGGTCCAGGTCCGGCGGGGTGAACCGCTGAGGTGTCGCGTCACCCAGCACCAGCACGCCAGCAAGCCCATCCGGAGGCGTGAACGGCACTGCTGCGGAAGTGAAGCGGAGCGCATGAGTTGAAGCACTATTCGCAACAGGTTCCTCGTCCACCATCGCCCGGCCCATCTGCAGCGCGCGGTCGGCGATCCCCTTGCCCCAGCCTGGATGCAAACCATCGCCCGGCGCGTCGTTGCGGCTGTGAGCCAGCTCCAACCCGCGTCGCGCCGCAGCGCAGAGATAGAGTTCGCCACAGCATGCGTGGAGCAGTGCGCTTGCTTGTGTCACGATGCTGCTCAGCAACGCAGGCCACTCACGCTGAAGCAGCACATGATTTAAGCTCTCGTACAGAGCAATGAGCTTGACGGGAGGAAGATTGGCCGATAGGGATAGGGCTTGAGACACGTTGTGTGACTCCTATGCAACTGCGCTAAACAGTAAAAGTCTACCACTAACGACGACGAGTGAAATGACCAGGCGAACTGTGGTAATGTGTAACCTTTGGAACACCTATAATACTGTTGCAACGAGGCAAGTAGATCAGGGTAGACCATAGAAGATTCGTCCTCGCGGAGTTCATTCATGTATATTTGCCCTAAGTGCCAGCATCAAAATCCTGATGGTGTTGACATCTGCCTGAACTGCGCAGCCCTGTTAACCAGGCTCTGTCCTGCTTGCGGCCAACCAGTTGTGGCCGGCAATAAGTTCTGTGGCGCATGTGGGCATCGCCTCTCCGAAACAGAGGGAACTGAGGGCGGCAGCATGCAGCAGCACGACATCATGCAAGACCTCCGTGCGATGATGCCCTCTGCACTGAGTGCGAAGATGACGGCGGCATCGGCACAGCCTGCGGGCGAGCGGCGCGAAGTCACTGTGTTGTTGGTCGATGCCACCAACGTTACGTCCGGCTCACGCAGTCTCGACAGCGAGGAAGTTTACCTGCTGATCGATGAAACCATGCGTAGCTTGGTGAACGTCGTCTATGACTACGAAGGCACCGTAGACAAGTTTACCGGCGACGAGTTGATGGCCCTGTTCGGCGCGCCGATCATCCATGAGAACGATCCCGAGCGCGCCGTCAGGGCAGCACTGGACATGCAGGCTGCCCTCCAGCCGCTGCGCGAGCGCGTCAAGCAGAAATATGGCCTGGACTTCCAGGTACGTATTGGCATCAACACCGGGCTCGTCATTGTCGGCGCTGTAAGAAGCGACTTGCGCACCGAGTACACGGTGATCGGCGATACGGTGACGATGGCCGCAAGACTGGCACCAGCAGCCGCGCCGGGCGATATCCTGGTCAGCTTCAACACCTACCAGCGCACCCGCCCCCTCTTCCATTACGACGCGTTGCCGCCCATCGGCTCTACCGATGTGGGCGAATCCATCCCGGTTTTCAAGCCAACCAGCCTGGTCATGGGCGTCACCACGACGCGCGGATTACCTGGGCTGCAAGTGCCGATGATCGGCCGTGATGGCGCCCTGGCATTAATGCAAGCGGCGCTGGGCAATGTGTGTGAGTGGCGTTACAGGCAGGTGGTGCTGGTCACCGGCGAGGCGGGGTTGGGCAAAAGCCGTCTGGTCACCGAGTTCCGCCGCTCCGTCTCGCAAGCAGAGCTCAATATCTTCGAAGGCAGTTGCCTAGCCTATGCGAGGTCGAGACCGTTCTGGGTTGTGGCCGAGATGATCCGCAACATCCTGGGCGTCTCCAGCACCACAGCGCCCGACGAACAAATGCGCGCATTGCAAAGCTATGCCAACCGGCGCTTTGCCAATGGCGATGAAATTCTCCCTTATCTCAGCCACATACTCGGGCTGCGGCAGATGGACCCACGCGCATCCGCGCGGCTGCGCCTGATGGACCCGCAGATGCTGCAACGACAGACGCATATCGCGTTGCGACAGATGTTGCTGGCCGAAGCTCAACTCGCCCCAAGCGTCTTCATCTTCGAGGATTTGCACTGGGTCGACCCCGCTTCGCGCGACTTCATCGAAAATTTTCTGCAAACGACCGGTGACGTGCCGCTGATGTTGATCCTGGTCTCGCGGGACCAGGAGCGCAAGACAGTCATCGCACCACTCATCGCAGCGGCAGAAAAGGACCCCGGAGGTCTGGTGGACGTGCAACTGCAACCGCTCTCATCGGACGAAGCGCTGTTACTGATCGATGAGCTGCTTGGGCAAACCACCGACATGACCCGCGCACTTGAGGGGCAAATCGCTCAACGCGCCGAAGGTTTGCCCTTCTACATTGAGGAAATCATACGCATTCTGGTCGACCAGGGCGGTTTGGAAAACACGGGCCGGATATGGCAGGCGACGCCCAAGGCACTGGATTTGCTACAGGAAGTGCCAGGCACGTTGCGCGGTCTGATCCTGGCCCGCTATGATCGTTTGTCCGCAGTGGCGCGGCGGGTGCTGCAAATCGCCTCAGTGATTGGGAGATCTTTTCCCACCGACCTCCTGCGCGCACTGAGCGACACAGACCCTGAATCCGTGCAAGGCCAACTGGCCGAACTGGAGGAACGCCGCTTCCTGAAGGGTGAACCCTTTGGTCTTGAACACGGTTACGTCTTCCATCACGCGCTCATCCAGGAAGCCATCTATGGCACATTGCTCAAACGCGACCGCCAGCGGCTGCACGAGCAGGTTGCACAGGCCATCGAAAACGCTGATTTCTGGTCTGCGGACGAGAAGGTCGAAATTCTTGCCTACCACTACACCGAGGGCCCCGACCCATCCAAGGCAATTCCTTACCTGATTGTCGCCGCAGACAGTGCCTCGCGCCGCTACAGCAACGAGACAGCCATCCAGCATTACCGCCGCGCCATCACGCTCATGCAACAGCAACCGAGGCGCTACGAGCAAGAACTCGCCCGCGCCCAGATTGGGCTGGGGATGGCACTGAAGTTTGCGGGCGAATTCTCCGAAGCTGGCGGCGTCCTGACAGATGTCGCGCAGAACCTGCGCCAGCAAGCTGCCACAACCGCGCCGGGTGCCGGGACAGACGTGACGATTGCTCTGGTGGAAGGACTGCGCGAGCTGGCAGACGTGCGCCAACGCGAAGGGGCGTTGGATGAAGCCATCACTCACCTGGAAGGAGCGTTGGACGTGCTAGGGCCATCGGGCACGCTGGCGCAACAGAAGTTGTGGCGATCGTTGATGGATCGTTTCGCGTGGGTACGCTTCAGACAGGGGCGCCTGCCAGATGCATTCGCGCTGGCAAGCTCGGCCACATTTGGGATGGACCAGGCGCACGATGACGACCTCATCACCTTTGCCAGCCTGCACAACACGCTTGGCGGGATTTGCTGGCAGCAAGGAAAGCTGTCCGACGCGGCACTCCACGTGGAGCGTAGCCTTGATCTGTACAAGCGGCTGGGTTATTCGTTCGGCATGGCCAACGCCTACACCAACCTGGGCGTCCTCTACTATGCCCAGGGAATGTGGCAAAAGGCCGCGGAGAATTTCGAGCGTTCCACCACGCTGCGACGCGATATTGGCTACCTGCCGGGCCAGGCACTGAACCTGCATAACCTGGGATTGCTTCACCTGGCCATGGGCGACCATGCTCAGGCGCGCAAGGATCTCGAAGCCAGCTTCGCCATCAGCAAGCGCCTGGGGGAGGATTACGACACATTCCAGGCGGCTGACGGACTCGCCCATCTCGCCGTCGTCGAGTCACGCTTCGACGATGCCGCTGCGTATGTCGAAGTGGCCAGCTCACTGGTCGACGCCGTGGGCGATGACGAGCGGATCCAGATCGGCTGGCTGATCGCCCTGGTGCTGGCTGGGAAGGGCGAACATTCCAAAGCCTTGGAGGCTGTGGAGGAAGCGCTGGCAAAGGCGCGCGAGATCGGCATGTCGCAATCCGAGGTGGACTGCCTACGGACGAAAGGCGTGCTGTACAGGCGGATGAAACGATACGCAGAGGCAGAGGATCTGCTACAACAATGCGTACAGTTGTGCAGCCAGCAGCAATCCACCTATCGCGAAGGCCAGGCGCTGTTTGAATTGGGTTGCCTGTATGCTGAGTTAGCGGATACGGCGTCCCCGGACAGTGCACAACAACACGCCGAATATCTGGAAAAGGCGCTTGAGGTGCTCGGTCATGCGGTGCAAAAGCTGCGCGCCCTGGGCGCCGCATACGATCTCAAGCTGGCGGAGGAAGCCATCGCACACGTGCAGGCGACCAGGGGCGACCTGCCGCAACCCGAGCACGCAGCGGCGGCGCAGATGGCGACGACAGGCACGCCGCAAGGTGAATGGCGTCCCGCATCCATCGTCTGGCTTAACCTGAGCGCACCCCCAAACGCGGATGATGAGGCCGTGTTTGAAACGCTCGCGTACATCATGCCCCGGCTGGTTGCCATTGCCAACGAGTACCAGGGCAGCGTGATACGGCGCCAGGATGGCCTCACCGTGGTTTTCGGTGCCCCCACTGCCCACGAGAATGATCCGGAGCGGGCCGTCTGGACTGCGCGACGCATGTTGCTGCTGCTGCGCGAACCCGTGCAACCAGACAGTTTGACGTTGACCGCGCACCTGGCGGTGAGTCACGGCGAAGTCGTAGCGGGCCCCGTACAGAGTGCCGATGCGCGCGAACTGGTCGTCACCGGTCCCCCCGTACAGATGGCAGCATATGTGGCGGGAGCCGCGGACGCGGGGAAGGTGTGGGTGACACAGCCCGTGCGCGCCAGCACG
>JAMDDR010000038.1 GCA_023488685.1 Chloroflexota bacterium
GCAGCGTGAGCGTGCCCGAGTTGGCCGGCAAGTGCGCGCATGACTTCAGGATTCTGTTGGGTGCGCGGTTTGGCGCGCTCTTGTGCCAGTGCGCGTTCGAGCTGCGCCAGCGCCAGGCGCAAATCCTGTTCCTGCTGGATCAGCTCTGCCGTTGCGCCGGCGCGCGTGTCGATGCGCGCGTTGCCAAGCTGATCGAGAAAGGTGCGCGCGCGCGCACGCTCAGCCATGTTGAAGGCCTGCTCGGGCTCGTTCAATTGCATCAGCAGCAGCGCAGCGCGTTCGTAGACGAGTGCCGATTGTTCGGCCAGGCTGGTCTTGAATTCCTCCAGCCGCGCAAAGTCGCGAATGCTCTCGTCCACGGCGATGGCTTGCCGATAAAGATCAAACGCCTGCTGTGGCTCACCAGCGCGCTCGTGGACCAACCCGATGTTGGTGAGTAATCTGCTCTCGTTGACCCGGTCACCTACCTCGCGTGACAGCACCAGTGCCTGCTGGTAAAGGGCCAGTGCTTTAGCGTCCTGTCCCTGGCTGCGATGCACCTCGCCGATGTTGTTGAGGGTGATTCCTTCGCCGGCGCGGTCACCCACTTCGCGCAACGCGGTCAGCGCCAATTGGTAGTACTCCAGCGCCCGTGTGGGTTGCCCCTGTTGCGCGTAGAAAAAGCCGATATTGCTCAATGTTGTGCCTTCGCCGGCGCGGTCGCCCATGGCGCGCCGGATGGCGAGTGCCTGCTGATAAAAGTTCAACGCCTGGGTGTCGTCGTCGAGGGATCCGTACACAGAAGCAATGTTGTCAACGGCGGTGCCCTCGCCGGCGCGGTCGCCGGTCTCGCGCGCAATCGCCAGCGATCGCTGGTAGTAGTCCAGGGCTTTCGTGTATTGCCCCAGGCGGTGGTAGGTGGTGCCGATGTTGTTGAGAATGATGCTTTCAGTCACAAGGTCGCCCACTTCCTGCAGGATGGTGATGGCTTGCTGGCAATACTCCAGCGCCTGCGCATACTGGCCCAGGTTGTTGTAGACGAGGGCGATATTGCCCAGCGTCGAACCTTCACCGGCGCGGTCGCCGACTTCCCGCAGGATGGCAAGTGCCTGCCGTAATTCCTCAAGCGCCTGGCCGTAGTCACCCAGGTTGATGTGAATCAGGCCGATGTTGTTGAGGATGGTGCCCTCACTCGCGCGGTCGCCAATGTCACGCGATACGGCCAGCGCCTGCGTAAACAGATCCAGGGCTTTGGCATATTGCCCCAGGCCGTAATGCACGCTGCCGATGTCGGCCAGCGTCGTCGCCTCACCCGCACGATCACCCGCGCGTGTATATAGCGCCAACGCTGCGTCGAATTGGTCGAGTGCGCCACGCAGGTCACCCTGCTGATACAGCATGTACGCCTCTTCGCTGAGTTGATCCGCCCGGGCTATCAAGTCGGCGCCAGACGGGATCGTGGCTGTGATGGTTGTGATGGCTGTGAGGGTTGGCGACGGCGCCTGCGTGGGTGATATGACAGATGCCATGCCGGCAAGGGTGGGTGTGCTTGCTGAAGGAGGCACGCGCAGGGCATTCGAGCGGGTTGCAGCGTGAGCGCGCGCAGCGTGAGCGTGCCCGTTTTGCTCGGACGCAGTAAGGGCGAACACAGCCAGCGGCAGCCCGGCGAGTCCCAGCGCGATGAGAAGAATGGTGAGCTGCCGGACCGTGACCAACGCGGACGTCGCTACCATTCGTATGGACATGGTGTTTTTCCGGTAAGGGGTGGTGCCTACGCTCCCTTCATCTTGGCGAGTTGTGCCTCGATCTCCTTGACGGTCGTGGTGTCGCCGAGTTTCTGGAACAGGGTCATGGCCTCTTGAAGCTGTTTGACGGCTTCGTCTTTATTTCCCATCAGTTCATAGACCATACCGAGCGTCTGTAGTTCACTGGCCTGTCCCTCTATATCGTTGAGCGTTCGTGAAAGCGCCACGGCCTGCACGTAACGTTCCTCGGCCAGGCCAAGCACGCCAATCTTCAGGTACAGATCGCCCAACATGCGCAGCACAGCCGGTTCCTGGAGCGAGGTGGACAGGTTTTCCAGCCGTTCGATCGCTTCGGCGTTAAAGTTGTCGCGCACCTCCGGCTTGCGGGTGGCGTACAGGACCGCAGTCAAAAACTGGGCCGCCCCTTCGGGCAGGTCCAATGCGTTGATCCTGGCTTCGGCAGCGCGGATCTCGCTGACCTCCTCCAGTGTGGCGATGGTCACGCCCAGATCCGGGACGACCTTATCCTCGGAGCTGCGCCCACCTGCCTCCACGATCACCTTGTACGTGGCGCCGGGGGCCAACGCCCCCGCGCTGGCGGGGTAGGCGATCTCGGCCTTACCTGTGACTTCAGCGCTCCAGAGCACATCCTTTTGCTGGATGCTGACGCTATAGGTATCGATGCCGGGCATGGCGGTCCAGCGCAACGTGGGGCGCGGGTTGAGCAGGCGCGTCCGGCGTGGCGAGATGACGATGGGGATATCGGAGGGGATATTGCTGCGTGCTGCGCTCACCCGGCTGCCGGTAGCCGGGTCGGCGATGATGGGCTGGTTTGCCTTGCAGGGCACGCTGCCGGTGCCGCTGGGTGCGTCGGCGAGTGTCAGGTCGGAGCAGGCCACCTTGGCCTGGGCGCTGCCATCCAGTTTGAGCAGATCGCCGCGGCGTAGCACCATGCCGAACATCGCCGGTACGTACTCGCTGCGCCCTGCGCGCTTCACATTCACCGGCCCTTCAACGATGATGAGCAGATGTCCGCTGTCATCCGTTGGCGTGGTCGTGGGTTGTGTCGTGTTGCATGCGGCGAGTATCAGCAGTAAGGCAACGAGAAACAATCTCCTCATCATTTATCTCCTCCCTGATCCAAACGATACTTGGCAGTTGCGAGCCAGGCGTCTTCTGCTTCACCGGTTCGCTCTGGCGTGGCATAGGCCAGGCAATCACCCCACTCGCCCAATGCGCCGGCGTCGCCCTGCACATCCAGCACCTGTGCTAACAGACAGTGCGCGGCTGGACGGCTGTTGTCGATTTTAATGGCCTCGCGCAGGTCGGTTTCTGCCGGGCCGAGCAACTGCATGTTCAGATAGGTCCAGCCGCGGTTCTTGTGCAGCGCATACTGGATATCCGGCTCCACCGGGTTCAGGTTGAAGGCGGTGTTAAGCAGTCGCAAGGCCCCGGCGGCGTCGTCGCGTTGCACGATGTATAGCCGCGCCAGGTTGTTGTAGGAACGCGCCAGGTTGAAATAGCCATACGGGGCGACCACGTGAACCTGCCGATAGGTTTCAATGGCCTTGTCGTATTCCTGCACATCCTCGTACGCGCCGGCCAGGTTGTAATACGAATCGACGTAGTTGGGGTCCAGGTTCACGGCGAGCAGATAGTTATCGATCGCGCCCGCGAACTGGCGGCTCTGCTGCAGGTCGAGGGCGTGGTTGTTGAAAAGGATGGCGATGGCGGGTAGTGAGCGGTTGATGGCGAAAATGAACAACAGCAGCACGAGTGCGAGACTGATCTTGACGAATGGCATGTGCCTGCGCTTGACCTTGAACAGTGCTACGATGCGCTCGACGCCCTGCCGGCCGGCGCGCGTGAATGCGCCACCGCCGAGCAGCGCCAGCAACGCCGATGACACCGTGGTGAAGACGCCGATAAACGTCGCGCCGCTGCTCAGGAAGCGGCGCGCGATTTCGAGTGTGAGGCTGATGCTGGCGGCCATGATCAACAGTGCCGATATCAGTTCCAATGCAGGATGCGTGGTTGGTTCAACCGTGGCGGCTTGCTCATCCAACCGCCACCACCACGCGTGAGCGGGTGGTTGATAGGTGTCGCGCCAGCGCGCCGGCGTGGCGGCCCCGATCATGTCGACGATATCCATGGCATGGCCTTTCAGACGCTGGTCGAGTGTGGAGATCTGTTCCAAAGCCTCGGCACTGATGGCGTTCTCCTCCGCCAGGACGCGTGCCAGGTGGTCGCGTACAATCAGCACGCGCGTTACCCGCAAGCCGCAGTCATCCGTCTTCTGCGCCGGGAGTTGTTCCAACGCGGCCTGGTAGGCGTGTATGGCCTCAGTAAGGCCTGACTGCAATACGGTGCTGTCCGATAGTGCATCCTGTGCCGCATTCTGATGTGGCACTGTTTGCGTCGAAGTTGATTGATGTGACATTCCTTCAACGTCCATGCAGTTCGTTTTGACTCGGTCTGGTTGCTAAATTTGTCCAGTGCGTGGGCAGTGGTGTGCGGCGGTGACTGGGCGAACGCGTACACCAATAGAGAACGGGTGACGGCTCATAATTGTATCAAGACTAAAATGCGCCAACGAATACACGTAGGGGGCAGACCGGTGTGTCTGCCCTGAGGCTAAACATGATCTACATCGAGAACGGAGGACGGCCGGCATGAACGCCCATCTAAAGGATATCTACGAAAAGACCATCGACATTTACCGCGACGATCCACGCGTCATCGGCGCGTGGGAGTTCGGTTCGCTCGGCAAGGGAACGGGCGATGAGTATTCCGATGTGGATCCGGTATTCGTCGTGCGTGACGAAGCATTCGACCAGGTGGACAGCGAGTTGCGCACCCTGTTTGAAGGATTCAGCTCGAAGATAGCGCTATGGTGGCCGGAGGGTTTTAATTCCGCAGACATCAAGAACTACGCCATCCTGTTCAGCGCCGCTGGTCAGCCCGCCGGTGATCTGCTGCAGTATGACATGACGATTGCCAAAGAGTCGTCGGTGACCAGTGGGTTCGGCAAGGTGCTGTTGACGCGTAGTGGCAACATTGAGGTGTTGTTTGACAAAACCGGCTTGCTCGAATCAGTGCGGAAGACCAACCCGCCTGAACCATACTCGCCCGAAAAGCTGGTGTGGGATATCGAACGCTACTGGGTGTATGTTTACATTCATACCAAGTACCTGAAGCGCGCCGATACGTTCAAGCTGCTGTACGCCCAGAACACACTGTTCCAGAATCACCTGGACATCCTGCGTGCACTATACCCCGATGGCTACTGGGGCTGATGGCCATGGAGCGTGAAGAACCTGCTCGATAAGCAAAAGCAGCAGGATCTGCTGCTCTACTTTGGCAGCGTAGAACGCGATGACATTGCTGCGGCGCTGGCGCAGGAAATCGACGTGTTTGCGGTCGACGCGTGCGAGGCATGCCGGCGTTGGGGCATGGTGTACCCGCATGCTATTGAGACAGATATACGTGCTTATCTTACCGGGCAAGGCTTCGCCGTCAAACTGACTGCGGAAGGATAAATGGGAGCCAGGATGCAATGAATAGCAAAGAACGTGTACTCACAGCATTTGACCACCGCGAAGCGGATCGTGTGCCACTCTGGTATGGTGCGTCGGAAGCGCTGACGGCGCACCTGATGCGGGAATGCGACGTTCCTGATGAGGAGGCGCTAATGCGCCGGTTGCACATCGACTTCCGGCGCGTGCACGCGCGCTATGTTGGTCCCGACCTGGGCACGAAGACCTTCTGGGGGGTCGAGCGCGCCGGCGGGTACTACGGGCAGCCGATGACGCATCCGCTGGCAGGTGTGGAGACGGTCGAGCAGGTGCTGGCCGTCCTCCGTTCTCGAT
>JAMDDR010000061.1 GCA_023488685.1 Chloroflexota bacterium
GTAATCGGCCAGCTTCAGCGCGATCTGGTCGGCCACGATGGAGTTGTTGCCATGTGCGATGTTGGCGAACGGCCCGGCGTGCACGAAGACGGGCGAGTGCTCCAGCGTCTGCATCAGGTTGGGCATCAGCGCGTCCTTCAGCAGCACCGTCATCGCGCCGGCGACCTTGAGCTGCTCGGCGGTAACGGGCGCACCGTCCTTGGAGAACGCCACGACCATCCGCCCAAGCCGCGCCCGCAAGTCCTCCAGGTTCTTGGACAGCGCCAGGATGGCCATCACCTCCGACGCCACGGTGATGTCGTAGCCGGCCTGGCGCGGCACGCCGTCCTCCTTGGTGCCCAGGCCGACCACGATCCGCCGCAGCGAGCGGTCGTTGACGTCAACGACGCGGTTGAGCATGATCGAGTAGGGGTCGATGTTCAGCGCGTTGCCGAAATACAGGTGGCTATCCAGCGCCGCGGCCAGCAGGTTGTGTGCGGCCCCGATGGCGTGAATGTCGCCGGTGAGATGAAGGTTGAAGTCCTCCATCGGGATCACCTGCGCGTAGCCGCCGCCGGCCGCGCCGCCCTTGATCCCAAAGGTCGGTCCCATGCTGGGCTGGCGCAGGCAGGTGAAGACGTTGCGCCCGGTGTAGTGCAGCGCCTGCGACAGGCCAATAGTCGTCACGGTCTTGCCCTCGCCGAGCGGGGTGGGGGTGATCGCCGTCACGTCGATGTACCTGCCGTTCGGCCGGTCGGCCAGGCGGTCCCTCACGTCCAGGTGCACCTTCGCCTTGTACTTGCCGAACAGATCGAGGTCGTCCTCGCTCAGGCCGAGTTCCCGCGCGATCTCGATAATCGGCGCGATCGGCGCAGCCTGCGCGATCTCAAGATCCTTGGGGACGGGGTTCAGTTTTGGTGGGCCATTATAGCGGCTGCCGCTGGGGCCGGGTTCTCTTTAATGGTTGGGGTTGACATGTTATTTCTTCTCTTGAATGTGTTGCTCGTGTCCTACGCCTTTGGCGTCTATGCCTTTAGCGCCTATGCCTTTGGCAAGGGAGGTCCATTATGGGCTTGAAAGCGCCCCTCAATATTTAAATAAAACCTTGCATGATAAAAATCGATTTTCCCCCGGCGCGTCAACGATTAACGGTGGCCGGGGTCTTTGTTGCCTCCTCCACTTGCGCCGCGGGGCGCACTAAGCCGGCTTCGGTGACGATGCGCGGGTAGATTGACTCCCACCCGACCGACATCAGGTGGATGCCGTGCACCGCTTGCTTACGTTTGATTCGCTCAATCAGTTCGAGCGCAATGGTGATCCCCTCTTCTTCCGCGTGATCACCCGCCGCCTCCATGCGCTTGAGAATCGTCTCCGGCACCTGGATACCAGGCACCTCGGTCAAACGCTGTGCCATCTTAAAACTTCGGATTGGCATGATACCAATCAAAATGTACACCTTTCCCAGGATATCGCGTTTAGCCAGTTCATTCAGCCAGGTATCCAGCGCATCGGCATCGTAAACGACATTCGTCTGGAAAAACTGCGCGCCCGCGTTGACCTTCTTATGTTCACGGATTGCCTGAAAGCGCGCCTCCGAGGCCATCGGTGCCGCCGCCGCTCCCAGGAAATACCGGGGTGGAGTCTTTATCTCGCGCCCGTCCAGATACTTGCCCTCGTCACGCATGCGCCGCAGGATCCACAACATCTGGATCGAATCCAAATCCACCACGTCCAACCGCCCCATCGGCGTCACGCCCACGCGCGGGCTATCACCGGTGAGGCATAACACATTTCGAATGCCCAGCGTGCTTGCTCCAAGCACGTCGGATTGCACACTCAAGCGCGTGTGATCGCGCGCGGTGATCTGCAGGGTTGGCTCGACCGAGCGTCGCTGCGCCAATATGCTGCATGCCCAGCTCGACACGCGTGGCGTCGCCGAAGCGTTGTCGGTGAAATTGACGGCCGTCACGTAGTTGCGCAGTGAGTCGATGTTGCTTTGCAGTTTATCCGTTTTCGTGCTAAGGGGGGGCGCAACCTCCGCCGTGACCACAAACTCACCGGCGCGCAGTCGTCGCTCCAGTTCTGAAGCAGGCTCGGTGTACTTGGGCGGATGGTATACGGCATCGCCTTCCCACCAGGTGGGCTGGCGGACCGGACGAAAAACCGAGTCCCACACTTGGGTGCGGCGAGCGACATCGCGTGAGAGCAGCCCGCTAAAAACCTTCCGTGTGCCGACGCGCCTGACCTGTGCCCAAACGTCACCCCAGGTTTCCGTGCCGACCTTGTCCCAGTCCAACGGGGGCAGCACTTCCAATAGTTTCTCCGTACGCCCCATCCGTTCAGCGCGTTGGTAAATGGCATACCAAATGCACGGGCGGGTGGGATCAACGTAACACTGCTCTGTCGAGCCGCCGCAGGGACCATTACGGGCGCCCTTGGAACACTCCATTGGGCAGATAAAAGCGGTCTCTTGCAACAGACAATTGCCACACATTCTGCAACCAAACAGTGGGCCTTTGATCCAACGTTCTACCGTTGCCAGCAACCGGCCTCCGGGGGATACATGCCTAAACGGGCGGAATGGCGGCTGCCAGCGGCGACCAGGGGTGAAAATGGGCATCTCTCCTCCTCAGACAACCCGTTGACAAAACAAGCAATGACAATGTCTGCGCCGGGTTGGCACTTGGGTGTGGGGGTCCACAAGCTTGGTGTTGAGCATTTTTGTTTTGGTGTGTGGGTTGATCTGCTGAAAAAGCCTTGGGAAGCTAGTCTTTTGTACTTTATATGTGATACGTAACCGCTCTCATGACATCATAGGGCTACAGCACGCTTTGTCAACATTGTGAAAAATTTCTCAATCCGTGGAGTTAGACATCACATAAAATGCCCTCGTGAACACATTGGTTACTCCCTTGACCAGGATGACGTTCGTGAGCGTTCCGCGGACTGGCTGTGACCTGGTTCGCCTGACGGACAGGCCAGTGAAGAGTGTGGTTACAATGAGATCACTGGATGATAAACCGATGAAAATACCCGCACAAGATCCCACGAGCGAGATGGTCGCGAAGAAGCGCGCCCTGCGCAAGCACATACGCGCCCAGCGGGATGCCATACCGGCCGAGCAGCGTGCCGCTTGGAGCGCCCGGATATGCGAGCGCGCGATTGAGTTGCACGCCTACCAATCCGCTCATTTCATTCACTGCTTCCTGTCCATGCAAAGTGAAGTCGAGACACGCCCGTTGATAATGCACGCGCTGGCACATGGCAAACGCGTGGCTGCTCCGTTATTCGTGAAAGGCAGCCCTGAGACGGCGGCTTATGAGATCGATACGCTAGACGCCGGCAATTATGAAACCGGTGCCTTTGGGCTGGCAGTGCCACGCGCACTGCGGCTGGTCGACCTCAGTGCGATGGACATTTTCTTTGTGCCCTTACTGGCGTTCGCTCCCTTTACCGTCTCAAGTGAGGGGGAGGAAGCAGAGGCCAAGTTCAGTCGTCTCGGCTACGGGATCGCCTACTACGATCGCCTGTTGGCGCGCAGCCATGCGCCGAAAGTCGGCCTCGCGTTTGAGTTCCAGCGTGTCGAGTCACTGCCGGTCGACACGCACGACCAGTTACTAGACTGCGTGCTGACTGAGAGATGAGTGTACAGGATCAGTTCAGGATTGGGCTGCCGCTTTTTGCGCAGCGCGATAGGCTCTGATCCAGTTCATGGCAAACTCATCGTGACCCATCAGCAAATCGCACGCGAGAAGCGTCGTGCGAAGTTCAGGCACAGTCGGGTCGGTAATCGCGGCGGTCAAGCCGCGCGCGACGGCTAGTGCAAGGTATGCCGCGTTGATTGCTTTGCGTTCGGGCAAACCGAAACTGACGTTGCTCGCGCCGAGAGATAAGTTGACGCCGAGTTCCTGTCGCACAAGCTGCATGGTGTCGAGTGTCACACGTCCGGCGTTGGTGTCCGCGCTGACTGTCATCGCGAGACAATCCACGACGACATCCTCGCGGGGAACGCCGTAATCGCTGGCGCGCTGGACGATCTTGCGGGCCACAGCCAACCGCGCTTCCGGCGTCGGCGGAATGCCACTGTCGTCAGAAAGCACGGCGATCACCGCAGCATGGTATTTGGCCGCGAGCGGCAACACGGTGTTCAGACTCTTTTCTTCACCCGTCGTCGAGTTAAGCAGCGCCTTGCCGGTGTAGACCGATAACGCGGCTTCCAGCGCAGCAGGATTCGCGCTATCGAAACACAGCGACACATCCATTTGCGCCATGAGCGCGCGCGTAAGGTCGGCGAGTAGTTTTGGCTCGTCCGCGCCTGGTACGCCAGCATTCACGTCGAGCACCTGCGCGCCCGCGGCGACCTGGGATCGCGCATCCTCCAACGCAACGCTGAAGTTGCCCGCGGCGAGGGTCTCTGAAAGCTTCTTTCGCCGCGTCGGATTGATGCGTTCGCCGATGATGACGAACGGCTGATCTGGGCTGATGATGACTTGCTGCTTGCCTGAAGTAAGTTGTGTCTCCATGCTTTACCTTTTCGCCGCCATGATGCGTGTCACTACCTGTTACGCATCAGGCGAATATTGGATCGCACCTTTTGATTACGAGTATGTGTCCGTGACCGGCGCACCACGATCATGGCCTACCCTTGTCGTTCGTACCCGTCGCATTCTACACTTCATTGGTTGCTTACGCGTCCGGCACGGGTGCGGCGAATACCACGACGAACGAGTTGTATTATTTACCAGATGTTATAAACTGACACACACGTTTGTAGCTGTTGATTCGAACCATGACGGGAGTGACAATGGAAGACCTAGAGGAGATCATCGAGCAGACCACGGCACGCCATGCCGGCCGTCCCGACATGGCCCTCGTCGCTCTTCAAGAGATCCAGGCCCAAGCTGGTTACATCCCCGGTCCGGCGACCGGCGCTCTTGCGAAAGCCTTGGGAATTCCTGAGGGAGAAGTGCTTGGCGTCATTAGTTTTTACCCAGAGCTGCGCACGACGCCGCCAGGCCAGCACCGGGTCTGCATCTGCAGGGGTGATTCGTGCGCCGCCATGGGTTCGCACCACATCGCGGAGTCCGTCGAGGCGCACCTTGGCATCCCTCCCAACAGCACGACCCCAGATGGGCGATTCACCTGCGACACGGTCTACTGCCTGGGAAACTGCGCGCTCTCGCCCTCGATCGCCATTGACGAGGAGGTGTATGGCCGGTGCACCGCGGACCGGGTGGTGCGACAGTTGCAGCAGTTACAGGGGTTATCTGATGCCTGATCTATTCCTCTCCCAAGACACCTCCAGCCGCTCGATTGGGGCGCGGGAGGTCGAAGCCGCCCTACGCGCCGAACAGGTCCGCCGAGGTGGATTTCGCCTGGTGCTCACCGGCAGCCGGGGGGCTTTCTTCCTCGAGCCCCTTATAGAGGTGGAAACGCGCGCCGGGCGCGTGGGCTATGCCAACGTGCGCACCGAGGACCTGCCCGGCCTCTTCGAAAACGGTTTGCTTGAGGGCAAGCCAATCCAACCCTTCTACACCGGTCCGGTGGCCGAAATCCCATTCCTGCGTGGGCAGGTGCGCGTCACTTTCCGCAACTGCGGCGTTGCGTTGGA
>JAMDDR010000557.1:0-3608 GCA_023488685.1 Chloroflexota bacterium
CTCAGATGCGCGCTACGCCACGGGCGAGTGTCTTACCTTCTCCGTGGCTTCCGTCATCATCAAAGAGAAGCTGCGCGGCACGTCCTTCGAGAACTGGATCAACTATCCGTTAACCGATCACTGCATGACGGGCGAAGTAACGATCACACTCGACAAAGACGCGCCGATCTTACGGCTGTCATACCATCTCATCTCCACAGCCAACCAATACGCCCGCTATGTGCGCGGGCCATGGTTGAAGGTGGGCCAGGACGCATTCGGTGTGGCGAAGGACGACGCCATCCTCCCAGGCGTCGAATGGCTGCAGGGCGACGAGTGGTCCAGCGGCACCGACTGGTTCAAAGATCCCTGGGCCATGCGTTTCGTCCCCCACCCCAACAAGGTCGCCATCCCGCTGATGGCGCTCAGCCACGACGGCGTGGGGATCGGGCTGGCCTGGAATCCGAACCAGGTGGCGACACAGTGGTTCAACTACCGCCAGCATCACCCGCAGCCGGTCTTCGCCTCGCCGAACTTCCTCGACCGGCGCAACAACCACCTCATGGGACTGATGATTCCGGATGTGGACGTCGAGGATCATGAAAACAAGATATACGCCGAACCACCCCTGGAACTGCATCCAGATCAGCGCATCGACTTCGACGTGGAAATCTTCCTGGTCGCAGGCAACAGCCTTGACGTGGTCACCGACTGGGTCAAGCGCCACGGTTTGCCAGCCATCGAGCCGTGCTGGCCATTGCCCGCGGCATTGGACCGCATTGCCACAGCGTATAACAGTCATTTCTGGCAGACCGGCAAAGGATTTGGGAATGCGCAACTCGCCGGCGGCTTCCATCCAACGGCGCCACGGTTCGCCGCACGTTACATCGAGACGCACGCCGGGAGTACGCTGGCAGAGCAACTGCATGAGAAACTGGAATGGTGTCGCCAGCAACCCGACTTCCATCCGGACCATCGCAACCACACACTTACAGGCGAGCGCGACGAACTGCTGGCCCGTGGCCGCACGCTGTTGTCTTATCAGCGCGAGGACGGTTCATTCCCCTTCGACCCGGACAACCGGCATTACGTGAAAGACGACTTCGTCGTCGCGCGCACGTACCTGGAACCGATGGGACTGGCAGGTGACACCGCGCTCGACATCACCATCCTGCCTGTGATCGACCTGCTAGCCCTGGCAGATGCAACCGGCGATGACGCTTTCCGCGCCGGCGCCCGTAAAGCGCTGGACTACTGCCTATCCATGTCGCGCCCGGAAGGCGGCGACTTTTGGGAGACACCACTACACAGCCCCAACCTGTTCGCCGCCGGGCATGCCGCCATCGCCTACGAGCTGGGTCACCGTGCCTTTGGCGATGTCCGTTACCGTGCCAGGGGCATCTACTGGATCAGGTCGCTGCTCCCATTCACGCACCTGTGGCAGCCCAGGGGCATGCCCATGCTTTACAACACCAAACCCTGCCTGTGTTCGAGCGACTGGTACTTCGCCAATTGGGTGCGCGACCACGTGCAATGGGAAGTGCTGGAGACATTTGCCGAATCACTCCGCCTGGGCATCGACTGGGGCGCCATCGACCCGGAGATCGACTGGCACCGCTATCACGAAGGGATTACCGTCGCAGCGTTGCGCTGGATGATCGACCACACGCTGGACATCTGGCGTCCCCACAACCTGCCCGAAACATTGCCGGCTTACCGGCAAGGGTTGATGGATGGCCTGTTCGCAGACACCCACAATAGCACTACCGGCAATTATGGCGGCGCTGGGATCATGCCCGACGTGATCGCCGTCAACTTGATGGACATCCTGGATTGGCAGGCAAACACCTAGAAGTGACGGAATTAATGGTTGATTGATATGAGTCTCGTAAGATTACGTGCCGTCACAAAGCGCTATGACACCACCGTCGTCATGCGTAATGTCTTCTTCACCTTGAACCGGGGCGATCGCGTCGGGATCATTGGCAAGAACGGCGCGGGCAAGACCACCCTGCTCAAGCTCATCCTCGGCCAGGAGGAGCCGAACGACGGCACGGTTGAGATCGACAACGGTATCCGTATCGGCTACTTCTCACAGTTCTCCGAACTGAACGGGGAGATGTCCGTACTCGATGTGCTCGAACAGACATTCGCGGACATCCGCGCGGTCGAGGCCGAACTGGGTCGTATTGAGGCCGCTCTGGAATCCTCGCCGGAGAGCAATGAGTTGAGCCGCCTGCTCAACCGGCAAATGGCATTATTCGACTTCATGGAACAGCGCGAAGGCTGGACCATCAGTAACCGCATCGACACCGTCTTGAGCAGGCTCGGTTTTAACGACGCGTACCGCGTACGCCCGATCGATCAGCTCTCCGGCGGCTGGCGCAACCGCGCGGCATTGGCGAAGATCCTGCTGGAAGAGCCCGACGTATTACTGATGGACGAGCCGACCAATTACCTCGACATCGATGGCGTCGCCTGGCTGGAACAATGGTTTAACAAGCTTCGGGGGGCGCTGATCGTGGTTTCACACGATCGCAGCTTCCTCGACAACGTGGTGAACCGTATCATCGAGGTCGAGAACCGCAGCCTGCAGGAGTATCCTGGTGACTTCACTCAATACGTGCGTGAAAAGCGGTTGCGCCTCAAATCGTTGGAACGGCAGTTCGAGCACGAAGAGGAGCTATTGGTGTACGAGGCCGAGGCGATCGCCGACCGTCTCGCGGCGACGAAGAACCCCAGCGAGGCGCTCAGGCGCCGGCTGGCCAACGTCAAGAAGAAGGTGGAGCCGAAGCCGGTTGATCGAATCGTCACCAGCATCTACGACCGCCTGCAAGTATCTGTCAATCTGTTTGCAGCCGAGCGGCTGTCCAAGACCTATGGCGACCAGGTGATTTTCCACGACCTGTCGTTCGAAATCCACCGTGGTGAGCGCATCGCCATTGTCGGGCCGAACGGTTGTGGGAAGACCACACTGCTGCGCGTGTTGGTAGGGCTGGAAGAGCCGGACAGCGGCGTATTTGTGCAGGGCAAACGGGCGGAATACTGTTACTACAACCAGGTATTCGACGAGCTTGATCTGAACGATACGGTCAGCCACGCTGTGAACGTATTCGGCCTGGGTTACCTCGCGCCACGCAAACAGGTCAATCGCTTGTTAGCGCTGCTCCAGTTCTCCGAGATGGACCTGAACCAGCAGATCGGCACGCTCTCGGGTGGCCAGCGTGCCAGGGTGGCACTCGCGAAATGCCTGCTCTCCGGCGCGGCCCTTCTCTTTCTGGACGAACCAACCAATCACCTGGACATGACCAGTACACAGGTGATGGAGCGCGCACTCATGCACTTCCCAGGCGCTGTCGTCGTTGCCAGCCACGATCGCTTCTTCATCGACAAGATCGCCACACACCTGCTGATCTTCGAGGGTCACGGCCACGTGCGGCAGGTCAGCGGCAACTGGACGATCTGGCTGGCATCGAAGACAAACGCCCCCAGCACTGGGTAAGGATTTATCCAAGCTCGCAACGTGCGGCGTTCCATTGGAACGCGGCACGTTTGACGTATCAGCCACCAAGCTCACTTGGTGGCTTGGTGGCTATCCAGAAGCACTCTAAACACTTAAACACTCTCCA
>JAMDDR010000557.1:3618-5493 GCA_023488685.1 Chloroflexota bacterium
CACCCGGAAATAAGCCCAGAAAACCAGCGCGCCCGCTGCCGTCAACAGCGCGCCGGTGCCGAACAGGAAGGGGTATCCCAATGCCGTGATGATATAGCCGCCGCCCAGACCCATGATCGCCCAACTCAGTCCCACCGCCATCGACGTGGCACCCGCGATGACCGTTCGCCATGCAGGCGCCACGATTTCCATCCCAAAGATATTGATCACCGTCCGCGCGGTTGCCGCAACCATCATGGTACCCATGAAGCCAAAGCCCGCGGCGCTCCAGTGCGGGATGAGTGCCAACGGCAGCAGGCTGAGTGCCATACCCAATGTTGAGACGATATACGTGCGGGCATGCCGCCAGCGCACCATGATCACCGGCGCAAACAGCGCTGCCGGCACAGCCAGGAGTTGTCCTAATGCAGCCAGCGCACCAATTTGAGCCGTGGGCACACTCAGCCCTGCATCAAGATATACGTTGAAGAACGTGCGGGCGACCCCTTCACCCGCCACTTGGAGCAGAATCACCAATGCGAGCAACACGATCAGGCCGACGGGAGCGGCGCCTGTCGTGCTGGCGACCACCTTGGTGTTGGTGGGAGTGTCGCGAACGTCGCGCGCTGCCCGCAACGCCAGCACGGAAAAGATAAGCATCGCTGCAGCAATCAACAGGGGGTAACGGTAGGGACCCGGCTGATCCAACGATACATGTGCCAGCGTGGCATACAAACCGGGCAGGATGCCGCCAAACAAGCTGCCGGCAAATCCCGCCAGCGGACCGAGTGCCGCCTGCACCGAGAAGACATGGTTGCGTTCCGCGGTGCCGGTGACGCTCATCAGGAACGGGTTGGTATTCGTGACGTAAAGCGCCAGCCCGAGAGCGGCGACAATGTTTGTTGCCAGCAACCACCCACTCTGCCAGCCACCTGGAATACTGTCTGCCAGTGGAAGCAGCCCGTTGCCAACAGCCATCAAAACTGATCCGGTAATCATCACACGCCGGCTGCCCCATCGCGCGCCCAGGGCACCGGCCGGCAGGCAGAAGATCGCTCACAGATAAAGCGCCAGATGCGTTGAGCAAACCGATGAACTCAGGCCCATAACCAAGACGCAGGAGATAGAGGTTGAGCAAGGTTGGGTAAACACCGCCGAATATCGTGAAGCCGAACAGCGCTGCGGTTATCAGGTACAGCCGTGCGTCACGGCTGAACAGCCGCAGCGTGTGTAGATATTCTGCAACCATCGACGAACCTCCTACTCGATGTTTCCCATTGGCATACCCAGTTGTTCATACAAATGGAGTGCCTCGTCAAAAGCAGCACGGGCATCGTTTGGCCGCCCCCAATCTCGATAGATCTCGCCCAACACATGCCAGGCTGGACCAGCCGCCCATAGATCACCGATAGCGTCAGCGCTGGCCAACGCGTCCTTACAAAAGTGCTCAGCTTCATCATACCGCCCCTGCAGGCGCCGTACGTGTCCAAGCACATACAGGCAGTATGGTCGCACGGAGGTCTCTTCGTGCGCTAAGGCGCGCCATGCCAACGCTTCCGCTGACTGCACGTTGCCCAGATTGACATGTGCCTCCGAGAGTTTCACACTCGATGAACTCGTCGTTGACCCACCAGGCCACTGCTGCAGCCCAGGCTAACGCTTCGGCTGCCACTCGTGCAGATCACTCAACGCCCTCGACTTCCTATCTGCGGACAGAGATCACGCCTCTATCCGTCCGAGCTGCCCAGTTGGGCTGACTTCAGTGAGAAGCAAGAACACCCGGCCGACGTGGTCATGAGGTCCATAAAAGCCTCTACAACCTGCGGGTCGAAGTGCGCGCCGGCCTGAGAGCGGATGTACTCGTGCACCCTGTCATCAGGCCATGCCGTGCGGTAC
>JAMDDR010000165.1 GCA_023488685.1 Chloroflexota bacterium
TTTTCTCCGATCCTGTTGCCCCTGCTGGGGCTGCTGATCAACGCCACGCTGGGCCGGCGCATGACCGAGCGCGCCATCGGCGTGATCGCGTCGCTGGCCGTCGTCGCGTCGTTCGTGGTGTCGCTGATCCTGTTCGCGCAACTCAACGGGCTGCCCGCCGAGGAACGGCTGCAGCCAATCGAGCTGGGCATCCCGTGGATCCAGGCCGGCGCCGGCACCGCGCTGCTGCGCGTACCCTTCGGCGTGCTGATCGACCCGCTGAGCGTGACGATGATGCTGATCGTCACCGGCGTGGGTGGGCTCATCCACATCTACAGCATCGGCTACATGCACGGCGATCCGCGCTTCCAGCGCTTCTTCGTGTACATGAATCTGTTCGTGGCCTCGATGCTGGTGCTGGTGATGGCCAACAGCTTCCTGCTGATGTTCGTGGGCTGGGAGCTGGTCGGCCTGTGCTCGTACCTGTTGATCGGTTTCTGGTTCAGTAACCTCAAGAATGCCGAGGCCGGGCGTAAGGCTTTCGTGGTCAACCGCATCGGCGACGTCGGCTTCATCCTGGGTATTCTGCTGATCTTCGTCACGTTCGGCAGCCTGACGTTCGGCGACGTGTTCCCGCAGGTGGCGGCCATGAGCGCGCTCAACTCGCCCGTCATCGTGGCGATTACGCTGCTGCTCTTCATCGGCGCCACCGGCAAGAGTGCACAGATCCCGCTGTTGGTGTGGTTGCCCGATGCCATGGCCGGCCCGACGCCGGTCTCGGCGTTGATTCATGCGGCCACCATGGTGACCGCCGGGATCTATATGATGACGCGCGCGCACGTGATGTACGCCGCCGCGCCGGACACGCAGGCGCTGGTGGCTGTCGTCGGCGCGCTGACGGCATTCGTCGCGGGCAGTGTGGCGCTCACGCAGTTCGACATCAAGAAGGTGCTGGCTTACTCGACCATCGGCCAGCTTGGCTTCATGGTCGCGGCGGCCGGCCTGGGCGCGTACGTGGCGGGGATGTTTCACCTGACCACGCACGCCTTCTTCAAGGCGCTGCTGTTCCTGGCCGCCGGCTCGGTGATTCACGGCATGGAGCACCTGGCGAAGCACGGGAGCAGAGGAGCGGAGGAGCACTCAGCGCTGGGCACTCGGAACTCGGGACTCGGGGCTCAGCACTCGGCACTGAGCACTGGGCACTCCGTCGACCCGCAGGACATGCGCAACATGGGCGGATTGAGGCAGAAGATGCCGGTCACGTTCTGGACCTATGTCATCGGCGGGCTGGCGCTGGCTGGCGTGCCGCCGCTGGCGGGCTTCTTCTCCAAGGATGAGATCGTGGCGGACGCGCTGGCGCACAACCTGCCCGTATTTCTCCTGCTGGCGATGGCAGCCGTGTTCACCGCCTTCTATGTGGGGCGGCAGTTGGTGATGGTGTTTTTCGGCACCGCGCGCACGCAGGATGCCGGGCACGCGCAGGAGTCCGGCGCGCTGATGACGGCGCCGCTGATCGCGCTGGCCGTCTTCGCCGCCCTCGCCGGGTTGATCAACTGGCCGGCCGGTTCGCTGGCGCACTGGCTGGCGCCGGTGCTGGGCGAGGCCGAGGTCGCGCCGTTGAATCTGGGTGTGGCGGCGCTGTTCACCCTGCTGGCGCTGGGCGCGCTGGGTGTGGCGTGGGCGCTATACCGCAACGCCTTCGCGCGGGCCGATTCGCCTGAGCCGCTGGCGAAGCTGGGGCCGTTGTACACCTTCCTGAAGCGCGCCTGGTACATTGACGCGCTGTACCAGGTTGTGATCGTCAAGCTGTTCTACGCGACCAGTAGTTTCCTGGCGCGTGTGTTCGATATCGGCGGCATCGACGGGTTGGTCAACGGCACAGGCGCGCTGGTGCGCAATGCCGCGGTGGTGTTGCGGCGTGTCCAGACCGGCTTCGTGCGCTCGTATGGGTTGATGATGTTGTTGGGTGTGGTCGCCGTTGTGGCGTATTTCCTGTTGGCTGGGGCCCGGTAAACATATGCTGTCAATCATCATTTTCCTTCCACTGCTCGGGGCGCTCATCATTGCGTTATTGCCGCGCGCGTCCACTTCACTCATGCGCTCGGTTTCGTTGCTGGCCGCGCTGGCGACGTTCGTCGTTTCGCTGGCCATGCTATTTGGCTTTGACGGCGATCAATCCGCCTACCAGTTCGTGGAGTCGGTGCCGTGGTTCGGCGCCGGCATCAGCTACAAAATCGGCGTGGACGGCATCAGCCTGTGGCTGGTCATGCTGACGACCTTCATCTTCCCGCTGGCGCTGCTGGCCTCGGCCGGGGCGGTACACGACCGGCTGAAAGAGTATTACGTGCTGATGCTGTTGATGGAGACGGCCACACTGGGTGTGTTCCTCGCGCTCGACCTGTTCCTGTTCTACGTGTTCTGGGAGTTCGCGCTGGTGCCGATGTACTTCATCATCGGCGTGTGGGGCGGCGAGCGGCGCATCTATGCCTCGATGAAATTCTTCATCTATACGATGGCCGGCAGCCTGTTGATGCTGCTGGCGATCCTGTTCCTGGGCATCAACGGCGGCACGTTCGACCTGGAGGCGCTGGTGGCGCAGAACGGCGCGTGGACCGCCAGTGTGCCATTGTTTCTGGCGTTCGCGCTCGCGTTCGTGATCAAGGTGCCGTTGTTCCCGTTCCATTCGTGGCTGCCCGACGCGCACACGGAGGCGCCCACGCCCGGCTCGGTCATCCTGGCCGCCGTGCTGCTGAAGATGGGCAGCTACGGCCTGATCCGCTTCAACCTGGCGCTGTTTCCCGAGGCCAGCCGGCAGTTCGCGCCGTTGATGATCGTGCTGGCGGTGATCGGCATCCTGTACGGCGCGATCGTCGCATTTGCGCAGAGCGACGCCAAGAAGCTGGTGGCCTATTCGTCGGTGAGCCACATGGGCTACATCGTACTGGGCATTTTCAGCCTGACGCAACTGGGCTTGCAAGGGGCTGTCCTGCAAATGGTCAACCATGGCATCAGCACGGGCGGGCTGTTCCTGATCGTCGGCTTCCTGTACGAACGCCGCCACACACGTGAGATGGGGCGCTTCGGCGGCATCTGGAGCAGGATGCCGTTGTACGGCACGCTGGCGCTCTTGCTCGTGCTCAGTTCGGTTGGTCTGCCGGCGCTGAATGGCTTTGTCGGCGAGTATGTCATTCTGCAGGGTGCGTTCCAGTCGACCGCCATCTACCCGGCACAATTGTGGACTGGCTTCGCCGCACTGGGCATGATCCTGAGCGCGGTATACCTGCTGACGTTCTTCCAGAAGATCTTCCTGGGCGAGAGCCGCGACGCGGCCAACGACACGCTGAAGGACGTGAACGGGCGTGAGGTGCTGGCGGTCGTGCCGTTGCTGGTGCTGGTGTTCTTCATCGGCCTGTACTCGCTGCCATTCTTCAGCACCATGAGCGCGAGCGTGAGCAACCTGCTCAACGCCGCCGGCGTGGCGCTGCGGTAGGCGGACGAAGCATCTGCCACCAAACGAGGTATACTAAATATGCCGGAATCGTTAGTCCTGAGAGTGCCAGTCCTGCGAAATGTGGGTCTTACTCCGTCTTGAACGGTGAGAATCGGCGCTCAGGCAGAGCCGGCGTTTTTATTTCCCTTTCCAACGAGTTAACATTACTTCCTCGACGATGCATGGCGCAATGAGGTTGTAGAAGTCCAAGGCCTGGCGTTCGTACTTGCGAAAGATGGACCAGGCCACTACATCCGCGACTTGTAATGCTGGCGCTGCCTGCGAATCCTCGGCAATAATGGCCAAAGTCGTATCGGAATGACAAACGGTATGTACTATGCGGTCCCTTGGTGCCAGCGATCCAGGTCCCAGGATGAGAAACGGTATGCGCTGCGCGGTTTTTAACATCATCAACAAATGGCTCTCTTGAGGCGTCTATACTATGCCCATGGGAACGAACTACCAGGGGATCATTACTGTTGAGCCAGGCAAGCGTAGTGGCAAGCCATGCATTCGTGATATGCGCATCACGGTTTACGACGTGCTCTCCTACCTCGCCGCGGGGATGACGCCGCAGCAGATTGTGCAGGACTTTCCCTATCTCACCGAGCAGGACATACAGGCCTGTCTCAGCTATGCTGCTGACCGTGAGAGACGCTTACTGGTGGCTGAAGCGTGAAGCTCCTCCTGTTGTTCTGACAGGTAAACCATGCGAACTTTCGATTTACTTACCCCCGCCGATGCAATGGCGAAGCTGAACGCCGCGCTGGACGTGACGCGCGGCGCCGTCCCAACCGAAACCATCCCGACGATGGATGCGTATCACCGTGTGCTGGTGCGCGACGTGCAATCGCCCATCCCGCTGCCCGAGTTCCGCCGCAGCACCGTGGACGGCTACGCGGTGCGCGCCGGCAGCACGCCGGGTGTGTTGCGCGTGGTCGGCGAGGTGCGCATGGGCGAGTTAACCGGGTTGCGCATCAAGCTGGGTGACGCCGCGTTGGTGCACACCGGCGGCAACATCCCCGAAGGCGCCGACGCCGTGGTGATGGTCGAACAGGTCAAGTTGCTCGACTCGTCCGGCCTGGGCAAGATTCAGACCCAGGCGCAACTGTCGCCGGGCGAGAACCTGATCCGCGAGGGCGAGGACGTGCAGGCCAACGAGGTGGTCATGCGCGCCGGGGCGCGCCTGCGCGAACAGGAGATCGGCGGGTTGCTGTCGTTGGGCATGACGCAGGTGGAGGTGGCGGCCCGCCCGCGCGTGGCGCTGATTGCCAGCGGCGACGAAGTGGTGCCGCCGGACGCGCAGACGCAGCCCGGCCAGGTGCGCAACATCAACACACCCATGCTGGCCGCGCTGGTCGCCCGCAACGGCGGCGTGCCGCTGGATTTTGGCATCTTGCCCGACAAGCGTGAGGCGTTCGAGGAGACAGCCCGCCGCGCCATGCGCGAAGCCGATGTGATCGTGTTCATGGCCGGCAGTTCGGTCAGCGAACGCGACTTCACGCCCGACGTGGTGAACGGTATGGGCCGGCCGGGCATCCTGGTGCATGGCATCGCCTTCCGCCCCGGCAAGCCGACGCTGTTCGCGCTGTGCGACGGCAAACCCGTCTTTGGACTGCCCGGCAACCCCATCAGCGCATTGGTGACCGCCAGCCTGTTCGTCGTGCCGACGCTATGGCGCTGGCAGGGCTGCGCAGCCCCGCACCCGAACATCGTGCCGGCCACGCTGGCAGCCGACGTGAAATCACCGCGTGACCTGGAACATTGGTTCCCGGTGAAGGTTGAGAAGGCAGAGAGATTAGAGATTGGAGATTGGAGAGCAGAACCAATCTCGACCAAGAGCAACCTGATCTTCGGGCTGGTGCGCGCGAGTGGGTTGGTGTGCGTGCCCATCGGCGTGGACTATCTGGCGGCGGGCACGCAGGTGAATGTGCGTTTATTTGATTAAGAGACATGCGGGCATTTCCTGCAAACGGCGCTAAATCGTCTTGATGAACACGGTCTGTGTGGCGCAGTTGGGAAACTGGCGTTCGTAACTTGCCTGTAGCGCCTTGTCGATCTTGGGCGTTCGCAGCATCAGCTTTGACCAGCCGTCCTCCTGCGCCTCCCAGGCCACAGCGTAGTGCTGGTTCAGCGCCTTGAGTTGTGACACGTACGCCGGCTCAGGATACTGGACGAACAGATGGGGCTGGTAGCCACAATGCAGGTAGAAGTTCTCAGCTTCTTCCAATGCCCCCAGGATGAGCGTGTGCTGGCCCAAAGCACTGGCCTGGCGTTCGATCTCAGCCAGCAGCGCCGTGCCCAACCCCATGCGCCGGGCGCTTTCCGCAACCGCCACAGGCCCCACCAGGACGTGATCCGCCTCGATACTGGCGAGCCCGCAGCCGACGATGAGGCTTTGCCGTAGGGCATACACCATGAGTTGCGGCGCGATGTCGAGTTGCTCGTCGTAATACGCCAGCGTGTGTTTCGCCGTGGGCAATCCCAACACGGCGGTTGCAAAGGCGTAGACCTGCTTCAGTTCATCTTCTGATTCGACCGATTTCAAGGTGAAGTTCATGCTTGGCATCTCCTTGCGGCGCCGCTCAACATTGGCGGCGCTCGGATCAATGGTAGATGCCCGCTGGTGCGTGTCCACTACGGATTTCCGTAGTGCCTTCGTCGCCAGCTTGAAGTAAACGGATGCCGCGGCGGATCGGTTTCTCACCTGCAGTAAGGGATAGATGCGCTTGACGAGGTGATACTCGACCGTGTTCTCGGAGATGTGCAGGATCGCTGCAATCTCCTTGTTGGTCTTGCCCGCGGCCAATAGTTCGAGAATGCGCCGTTGTTGCCCGGTCAGTGAGTGATAGTTCACATTGGGGGATTATCTGTCGAATCGTGCCGGGCAGGGGCGACGCGTTGCTCCCGCTATTGACAAGGTAGATGCTGGGCTGTAACATATGAACGTTCATATGAACGTTCACATGAACGTTCCATCAAGCTTACCACGATATTATGGAAGAACACGCGCCAACCATGAAGAGTGTGGCGGCACGCGCCGGCGTCTCAGTGCAGACCGTTTCGGCTGTAATCAACAACAAGCCGGGCATCACCGCAAAGACACGCCAGCGCGTCATGCTGGCGGTTCAACAGCTTGGGTATCGCCCCTACTCCGTGGCCCGCAGCCTGCGCACCCGGCGCACCAGGACCATCGCTCTGGTGGTGTCGGATATTGCAAACCCTTCTTTTTCGACCATGGCCAGCGCGGCCGAGGACAACGCGCATTCTTCCGGGTACAGTGTGGTGGTCTATAACACGCACGACGACATCACGCGCGAAGCCAACTACATGCACACGGCCATCGAGCGGTGGGTGGATGGAGTCCTGTTCGTATCCGCCGAAGACCAGATGACCAGCCTGCACACCCTGCGGGCAGCCGGCATCCCTTCCGTCGCCATCGATCGTATCCCAGAGAACTACACGGGGGCATCGGTGACGCTGGACAACGTCAAGGCCGGTTGTATCGCGGCCGAGCATTTGTTGAGCCTTGGGCATCGGCGCATTGCGCATATCAGCGGTCCGCTGAAGCTGAGGCTGGCGCGCGAACGGCTGGGTGGCTTCCGCGAGGCCATCGCGTGCCAGGGTCTGGACCCGGATATGTACCCGCCGGGCCAGGGGAATTGGGAGTGCATGGCCGGCTTCCTTGCCATGCAACAGTTGCTCGCCCAGACGCCGCCCCCCACTGCCCTGTTCGCCGCGAACGACCGCATGGCCATCGGTGCGATGCAGGCCGCGTACCAGGCCGGGTTGCGCGTGCCACAGGACATCTCCATCGTCGGCCTGGACGACATCGAAGTGGCCGCGTTTCAGATCCCGCCGTTGACGACCGTACGCCAATCGTTCGCCGAGTTGGCGACCCGCGGCGTGCAGTTGTTGTTGGACCTGCTGGCGGGGAAGGAGGTGAGTGACTGGGAGAAGCATGTCGTGATAGAGCCCACTCTGATACAGCGCCAATCAACTGCCCCACCGCAATGACGTCCTCCATCTCGCACGGTGACTGAGAGAGCGTCAGAGACAAACAGTCATTTGCTTCTGATCACGCACAACTCACGCACAACCATTGCCGTTCCATACGGTGGGCAGGTACGGCGGGTGTGATTCTCGTGAAGAACGGGCCATGCCGCCCCTATTCACCAGGCGTCACTGGGAAGCGGGGCGATTTATCAATGACAGTCCTATATGAGGAGAGACCACATGAAAGGCATCCAAAAGCAAGTCAGTCGTCGCAACTTTATGCGCTTGATGGGGATCGGCACGGTAGGGGTGGCCGCAGCGGCGTGCGCTGTGCCAGCAGCCACACCCGCCACCCAGAAGAGTGAGGAAAAGCCCGCCGAGCAGTCACCCACCACTGCTCCGGCCGCCGCCGGCAAGACGACCATTGAGATGTGGATGTGGGAGACGGAGCCGCGCTGGAAGACGCTGGAAGCGTCGGCCAAACTTGACGAAAAGTTCCCCAACCTGACGTTCAAGTGGACCGCCCTGCCCTTCGATCAGTTGCACCAGAAAGCGCTGACGTCGATGGCGTCGGGCATGGCCGAAGGGTTGCCCGCGATCGTGCGCAGCTACATGGGCTACTACCGCTCGTTCGTCAACACCAAGGGCCTGGCGGATGTCACCGACATGGTCAAACCGTCTGAGAAGGACATCCTGCCCGGGTTCTACCAGGGGTTGCTGGTCGATGGCAAGATGTACGGCGTGCCGGATGATACGGGCGTCACGCTGCTGGGCTACCGCTGGGACATTTTCGAGAAGGCCGGGCTGCCATCCGAGCCGGACAAAGTGGCGGACATGCTGAAAACCTACGACGACCTCATCAGCACCGGGCAGACCATCGAGAAGGCCACCGGCGCCAAGCTGTTCAACATGCTGCCCGACGGCGGTTTCTTCACCCCGTTGAGCCTGCAAGACACGACCGGCAACTTCGACGCCGAGGGCAACGTCATCATGGACTCGCCGGCGCACGTGGAAGTGGCCAACACGGTGAAGAAGTTGTGGGACTCCGGCCTGACGACCAACTTCGACCAGGCGCCGCAGATGTGGCAGGCGTACAAGGATGGCAAGATCGCGGCCATGATGTGGCCGAACTGGACCGACTTCATCATCATCGATGCCGCGCCCGAGACCAAGGGCCAATGGCGCGTCACCAAGCTCCCGGCCATCAAGGCGGGCGGAAAGCGTGCGCACACCGACGACGGCTGCTGGCTGGCCATCCCCGATATCCACCCCGCCGAGACCAAGCAGATCGCCTTCGAAGTCGCGAAGTACATGAAGCTCACCACAGAAGCCACCGTGGCGCACATGAAGACCTTCCAGGGCGCCTTCGTCTCGTTTATACCCGGGCTGGAAGCGATGGCGGAAGAACCGTCGCCGATGCTGGACAAAGAGTTCGTCTACAAGACGTTCCTGAAGGCGGCCCAGGACGAGCAGATCCTGCCGTGGTATCGCACCAGCGCCTTCTTCTCTGACAGCGAAACGGCCGCCTCTGAAGCGATGTTCAAGATTCTCAAGGATGGTGCGCCCATCGATGCCACGCTGAAGACCGCCGCCGAGTCCATCCGCCAGAAGCAGAAGGACAAGGGCATCATGTAAACGGCTGCCGGCACCATCGCATCCATAGAAGAAACCCGATTTCTCCGAGAAATCGGGTTTCTGAATCTGGGTTTCTGAATCTGAAGAGGAGGTTGTATTGGGCAGCACCATTCACAAAGTGAGTCATGCGCAAGCCGGCCCGGTCCGGGCGCGCCGCCGGTGGTGGCAGCAGATCCTGGGGCCCAAGGTGGCACCCTACCTGTTTGTATCGCCGTTCTTCATCCTGTTCGCCGTCTTCTGGGTCTTCCCAGTGGTCCAGTCCTTCCTGTTGAGCTTCCAACACTGGACCGCCAAGGAAACGGATTGGGTTGGCCTTGCCAACTTCAGGTTCATTCTCAACACACCTGCAGTACGCCAGGCGTTCGGCAACCTGCTCTGGTATGCCGTCGTCAACAACGTTTACCAGTTGAGTATTGCGCTCACGGTTGCCGTGCTGCTCGACATGCCGTTCCTGCGCCGGGTAAGCGGTCTGCTGCGCGTGTCCTATTTCATGCCCAACCTCGTCTCCGGGGTGACGACAGCCATCCTCTTCGGCATCCTGCTGGGCACGGGCGGGGTCATTGACAACCTCCTCAGCCTCGCCGGCATCAAGATATCCTGGTTCCAATCCACCGAGTGGTCAAAACCAGCGGTCATCCTCGCTGGCGGGTGGCGCTGGATTGGCTATTGGGTCGTCATGTTCATGGCCGGCTTGCAAGGCATCCCCGACCAGTACTACGAGGCTGCCGACCTGGACGGCGCCACGTTCTGGCAGCGCTTCCGTTTCATCACCTTTCCCATGCTGCGCCCCGTGTTCCTGTTCGTGATCGTGGTCAACACCATCGGGACGTTGCAGATCTTCGAGGAGCCTTTCCTGCTGTTCCGCGGCGGCCCGTTGAACTCGTCGACCACGCCGGTGGTCGAGATGTTCAAGCTGGCCTTCCAGAACTTCGACCTGGGCAGTGGGGCAGCCCTCGGCTGGCTGCTGGCCGTGGTCGTCATCGCCGCAACGATTCTGCAATTCTCACTGGCACGCCGGAGGGGGTGGTCTGAATGAACGCACGTTACATCCCGCTGTGGCGACGCACCGTGATCACGCTGATCGTCATCGGCGGCGCGCTCTTCTTCGTCATCCCACTGTGGTGGAGCCTGGTCTGGGCCACCTGGCGCACGGGCGAAATCTTCAGTTTCCCGCCCCAGTTCCTGCCCGGCCCCTATCTGCTTGACAACCTGGCCCAACTGCAACACCGGCTGGGCATCTGGCGCGCCTTTCTCAACTCCATCATCGTCACCGGCCTGAGCCTGGCGGGGTCCACGTTCTTTTGCTCGCTCACTGGTTTCGCCTTCGCCAAGTATCGCTTTCGCCTGCGCAACCTGCTGTTCTACATTTTGCTCGCGACCATGGCCGTCCCCGGCCAGATTACCGCCATCCCGCTGTTCCTGCTCATGCTACGCATGGGTTGGGTTGACACCTACCAGGCGATCATCCTCCCAGGCATCGTGCCCGCTTTCGGCGTATTCCTGATGCGCATGAGCGCGGAGGAAGCCGTACCCGACGAGTTGCTGGAAGCGGCGCGCATGGATGGCGCCAACGAGCTGCGCATCTTCTTCCAAATCGCCCTGCCATGCCTGCTGCCCAGCATCGCCGCGCTGACCATCTTCGGCTTCGCAGGCAGTTGGGGTTCGCTCTACTGGCCCATGATCGTGCTGCGGACGACGGAGATGTTCACGCTGCCGGTGGCGTTGAGTTCGATCATCGGCCTGTTGGACGCGCCCTATCACCTGCAACTGGCCGGCTCACTGCTCGCCACGCTGCCGCCGTTGTTGTTCTTCCTGCTCACCCAGCGCTTCTTCGTCAAGTCGCTGGTTGCGGGCGCATTCCGCTAGATCATGACACATGACATGGAGAATCTGCAATGAATGATCGCGAACGATTCATCGCCTGCCTGCTTGGGGAGCCGGTTGACCGCGCGCCTTACTGGCTCTTCTGGGGGCCATGGCGCACCACATGGGAGCGTTGGGAGCGCGAAGGCAAACCCGCGCACGTCCGCGACTATCGTGCCATGTTCCAACCTGACCAGCCGCCACTCGCCGTGCCCGTCAACTGCGGGCCATGTCCCGTCATCGAGCGCACGGTGCTGGCCGAGGATGACGAGACCGTCACGTTTATCGACAGTTGGGGCATCAAGCGCCGGGACTTTAAGCGCTCCGAGTCGATGTCCGAATTTCTCCAGTTTCCGGTCAGCGACCGCGCCGGTTGGGAACGGTTCAAGGCCGAGCGGCTGAACCCCGACGACCCCGCCCGGCTCAGCGGCGATTGGCGCGTGCAGTGCGCCGATTGGATGCGCAAAGGCTATCCCATCCAGTTGGGCTACTATCCTGACGTGGGCATCTTCGGCACCTACCGCTGGCTGCTGGGCGATGAAGAGGCGCTGGTGTGCCTGCACACCGACCCCGACCTCGTGCACGACATCATGGATCACATGACCTCGCTCTACCTGACCGTGTTCGAGCAGGTAGTGCGTGAGGTGCGCGTGGACGTGATCCACCTGTGGGAGGATATGTGCTTCCGCAACGGGCCGCTGATCAGCCCCAAGGCATGGGAGCAATTCATGGGCCCGTGCTACCGGCGCATCAAGCTGTTTGCGCAGCAGCACAACATCCCGCTCCTGTCCGTCGACACCGACGGCGACCCTGACCTGATCACGCCGCCGATGATGCGCGCGGGCGTCAACTTCCTGTTCCCGATGGAAGTCGCTGCCGGCTGCGACGTGAACGCATGGCAATCCAGGTATCCCTGCCTGGGCATGATGGGCGGCATCGACAAGCGCGCCCTGGCCGATGGGCCGGCCGCCATCGACTGCGAACTGGAGCGCATCCGCCCTGCCATCAAGCGAGGTCGCTACATCCCTGAGCTGGACCACCTCATTCCGGACGACGTCTCCTGGGACAACTATTGCTACTATGCCCAGGCGCTGAAAAGGATGATTGATCAATAGGAGGTGAGCGTTTGAGCGATCAGAAAACGTATTGACTTTTAAATGCCGCGTGTCTTCCTCTACTGAGAGGAACCGTTTCGGATCGCCGCCGGCGCAACCAGCCGGCTCCATCCCATAATCCGGTGTTAGCAAGCTACAAACTGCAGGAGAAGATGAGATGACGAATATTAGTCGACGTCGTTTCTTGAAATTCGCTGGCGGCGCCGCCAGCGCCGGCCTTCTGGCCGCCTGTGCCGTTCCGGCTGCGCAGCCTCAAGCAGCGAATCCCACCGCACCCGCCGAGGATGAATCCAAGCCTACCGAAGCCCCGCAGGCGCAGGGTGCCTACCAGGGTAAGTTCGTGGTCATGAGCGCCGGCAACGCCGACCAGAACAACGATCTTTACAAGGCCATTGAGGCAGAGCATCCAGGCGTTAAGCTGGAATGGCGTGGCCTGACGAGCGAGCGATACACCGAGCTCTTCGCCGCAGCCGAAGTGGCAGGTGACCAGATTGACATCATGGACCTCAACGGCCAGGATTTGCGCCGTTATGCCGTGGGCGGCAAGCTGAGGGATCTTACTGATCTCTCGTACCCCAAGGATCGCTTCCGCGAGATTGGGTTGAAGACCTACACCATCAAGGGCAAACTGTGGGCGCTGCCGCGCGGCGGCATCAGCGGCTTCCCCTTCCTGTACAACAAAAAGGTCCTGGATAAGATCGGCGTTACCAAGGAGCCAGAGACTTATACTGACTTGTTGCCGATCGCCGCGGAATTGAAGAAGGCCAACATTGCACCATTCGCGCACGCGGGCAAGAACATCTACCTGTGGCCGATCTGGCATTTCTGGGCGCACGGCCAGACATCAGGCAACCAGCCAACTGAGAATACGTTTAAGACACTGAATGGGGCGATGAAATTCACGGACCCCGAGCACGTCCAGGCGTTGGAGATGCTCGCCAAATACGCCGACGACAAGATGTTTATCGAGGGTGTCAACAGCCTGGATAGTGACGGCGCATGGCTCGCGTTCTCGACGGGCAGGGCTGCCTTCTTCTACGAGCACTCCTGGCGCTTCGGCTTCTTCCGTGAGAACCAGGACAAGCTACCAGAGCTTGAGTTGTCGATGATTGCGCCGTTGCGCATGGTCGATGACCCCAACATCAAGCGTATGGCCCCCGGCGGCACTGGCAGCGCCACTGGCATTTATGCCAAGATCGCGCCGGAACGTGAGCAAGTGGCGCTCAGCATCCTCGATATGATGACCAATGATAAGTGGGTGGCTTGGGCCAACAAGATCGCGCTGGACCCCGTCTCATGCAATAAGAACGTGCAGGCCAGCGACGACCCATTGGCATTGAAGTATGCCAAGGAGTGCGCAGACAACCAGGTCACCTACGAAGACTGGTATTGGCCGCCGGAGATCACCCGGGCTTTCCAGGAGAACCAGCAGGCTGTCGTCGCCAGCAGCAAGAAACCGGCTGAGGCCGCGCAGGCCATCCAAAAGACGCTGGAGGATCTGTACAAGGACGGGTACAAGTTCGAGATCTAAATGACACCACGGGTGTATATCGGTAGAGACGCGCCGCAGCGCGTCTCTACCTGGCGCGTCTCTACTCGGCATATCTCTATCTCCGCGCGTCTTAGCCATTTCGGCCATGCACCCGATGGGAGTGTTCGATTCAACTCAGACAGCCAGAAGACCGGCTGTCTGAGTCGAGTGTGTTTGGACGTGTTTGGATAAGGAGAACTGATGGCAACTGTAACGACGGGTCTGCGGAAAAGGGTTCCGGACAGCGTAAAGAAACCGACCCGCAGAAGGACCAACCTGGCGCCATTTTTGTTCGTGCTGCCCGCGGTGCTGTTTTATTTTGTTTTCAAGATCGTACCGATGTTTGGAGGGTTGCCGCTGGCGTTCCTGCGCTGGGACGGCATCGAGCCGCCCGTGTTTGTCGGCGTGGACAACTTTACGCGCATGTTCGAGGACGAGTTGATCCCGCTCGCGCTGGGCAACAACATCAAATATGCGGCCGGCACCGTGATCATGAAGACGGCTCTTTCCCTGTTCACGGCACTGCTGCTGAACCAGGCACTGCGTGGGCGCGGGTTTTATCGCACCACGCTCTTCACGCCGGTGGTCATGTCGTTTGTCGTCGTCGGTCTCTTGTGGACATGGATCTTCAACGCGCAGATTGGCCTGGTGAACAGTCTGATGCATGCCTTGGGGCTGGATTTCCTGATTCAGGATTGGCTGGGAGATCCTCATATATCCCTGCCGTCGATGTTGGTGGTGGACACCTGGCGCTGGTATGGGTTTCATATGGTCATCTTCCTTGCCGGTCTCCAGACCATCCCCATCGAACTGTATGAAGCCGCCCGCATGGACGGCGCTTCGCGTTGGCGGCAGTTTGCCAACATCACGTTGCCGTTATTGAAGCCCGTGCTGTTGGTCAACGTGACGTTTGCGCTGCTGGGCGGCTTTAACGCTTTCGATATCCCATACATCATGACCGAAGGCGGGCCAGCCAACTCCACCCTGGTCATGGCGCTGCACATTTACATTCGCGGCTTCAAGTTCTACAAGTTCGGCTACGCCACGGCCATGTCCTATGTATGGGCTGTATTCATCACGATCCTGTCAATCATCCAGTTCAGAGTGTTGTCACGCAACACGGACAACAACTAGAGGGAGGGAGTAAGCATGAGTAACACAACCACCTCGTCCATTGCGTCACAACAGGCAAGTCGCATCGGCAGAGCCTTCGGCTCGTCCATTCGCACGGAACAAATGTTGGTGCGAATCGCCAGCCACGCCATCCTGATCGTGCTGACCCTGCTGATCCTGTATCCGCTGGTGTGGATGGTGTTTGAATCATTCAAGACCGGGGGTGAGTTCTCCACCAACGTCTGGGGGCCGCCACAATCGTTGCAGTGGGTCAACTACGTCGATGCCTGGAATACCGGCAAGCTGGGCTATGCGCTGGTGAACAGCACGATCGTTTCTCTGAGCGTGGTGGTGCTGGTCATCGTCTGCGCAGGGCTGGCCGCTTATGCCATCACCAAAATGAGATTCCGCTATGGGCCGGCTGTCTTCTTCTTTCTGATCTTCACCATGAGTGCGCCGGTGCCAATCATCCCGCTCTACGCCATGCTGGTGGCGTTGCATCTGACCGACACCTATGGTGCGCTGATCCTGCCGGCGGTCGCGGGGGGCATTCCGTTCTCGGTGTTCATGTTCCGCGCCTATTTCCTCTCCTTGCCGAGTGAGCTGATTGAATCGGCTAAGGTGGATGGTTGCACAGATCTCAGCGCCTTTCTGCGCATCGTCGTGCCAATCTCGGGGCCTGCCATCGCCACCGTCGCCATTCTCCAATTCATTGGCACCTGGAATGAGTATTTCCTGCCGCTGATCATGATCCGCACACCAGAAATGCGCACCATTCCATTGGCGATCCAAGCCTTCTTCTACCAATGGGGGCGCACAGAATGGCAGCAAGTGTTTGCCGCACTGAGCATTGGCACCATCCCAATGGTTGTCTTGTATTACCTTATGCAACGACAGTTCATCCAGGGCCTGACCGCAGGCGCGATCAAGGCCTAAGTGCGTGGCTGATTAAGCGAGTGGCTGATATGGGGCCGATAGTTTCTGACTACATCGATTTCTTAATGAGGAAACCTGACCTATGAATAACATTGTGCTCGAAAACAAGAACCTTCGCCTGGAGTTCGCGCATGACACTGGCGCGCTCGTCGGCCTGACCGCCGTCAAGACTGGCTGGCGCATTCTCGACCGCCCGCAACTGGGGTTGTCGTTCCGCCTGTTGGTGCCCTTGCGCGCCGACACGAACCCCGACCGCCAGGCCCAGGACTGGCAACAACCAGGCCGGCGCAACAACCCGGTCTATGGCGAGAAGCAAACCCTGGCGTCGGTGAACGTGGCCGCCGGCGGTCGTAGCGCCACCTTTGTATGGCGGGGCATCACGTCGGAATATGGTGGGAAGCTCGACATCGACGTGACGCTCACCGTCGCGCTGAGTGAGCAGCAGGCCGTGTACGCCATGACGATCGACAATCATTCGCCTTACGTGGTGGAGAACGTGTACTGCCCCTACCTGGGCGACGTGCAACATCCTGCCGCCGCGGAATGGTTCAAGACCTTCTTGTACCAGTACGCCTCGGCGCAGGAATGGTCGCTGTGGCCCACGTTCCAGAACCTGCGCGGCTATTACGGGGTCGATTACCCCACGCAATTCAGCACATGGGGCGCAGGTTCCGGCGCACCGATGTCCCCCTATATCCTGTTGCGCAGTGAGCGGCAAGGCCTGTACGCCGGCGTGGTAAGCATGCCGGGGAATGCCGCGCCCAGCGCCGAACTGGTGGCCTGGCACGCCGAATTGCGCCCCGGCTACGGCAGCTCCATCGACACCCGCGTGCCGGAGCAACAGACCATCGCTGGCAAGGACGCGGCGTTGAGTACAACGGTCGCGACGCGCTTCGCGGCCGTGCACGTGCCCTACATCCAGCCGGGTGAGACGCGCGCGTTGACGCCCGTGGCCCTGGAGGCTTATGAGGGCGGCTGGCAGGCCGGGGTGGACATCTACAAGGCGTGGCGCGATACCTGGATGAAGCCGCCCCAGATCCCCGCCTGGGCGCGCGAGCCGCATGCCTGGCAACAAATCCACATCAATTCACCCGAGGATGAGTTGCGCATGACGTTCCGCGACCTGCCCCGCATCGGCGAGGACTGCGCCCGCCACGGCGTCAAAGCCATCCAACTCGTGGGCTGGAATGACGGCGGGCAGGACCAGGGCAACCCCTCGCACGACCCCGATGCGCGGCTGGGCAGCTTCGACGAGCTGAAGGAGGCGATTGCCCGCATCCAGGCCATGGGGGTGAAGGTGATCCTGTTCGCAAAGTTCACCTGGGCGGACCGCGCCACCGAGTGGTTCCGCAAGGCGTTGGTCCGCTACGCCATCAAGGACCCCTATGGCGACTATTACCACTACGCGGGTTACCAGTATCAGACCGCCACGCAATTGCTCGACATCAACACCAAGCGGCTGGTCCCAATGTGCTTCCTGAGCGAGGACTACCTGGCGCTGTGCAATGAGGAGTTCAAGAAGACACTCGCGCTGGGCGCCGACGGCATCCTGTTCGACGAATGCCTGCACCACTCGCCCGCCTTGCTGTGCTTCGACACCAGCCACGGTCACCGGCCGGGCGCGCCCGTGTATGCCAACGACCGCAAGCTCATCCACAACTTCGCGCGCATCGCCGCACCGGTGAAGCCGGATTTCCTGTTCGCCGGCGAAGCCTGTTACGACTGGGAGCTGGAGGCCTACCACCTGTCGTATCACCGCAGCGAGAGCAAACAACACATCCCGCTGTCGCGTTACATGTTGCCCTTCGCGCCGCTGATGACCGCCGTCACCGGCTTTAACGACCGCAACATGATCAACCAGTGTTTGATGTATCGTTACATCATCAGCTACGAACCGTACAACTTCAAAGGCCGGCTGGACGATTACCCGCAGACGATGGCCTACGGCCGGCAGATGGACGCGCTGCGTGTGGAACTGCGCGACTATTTCTGGGACGGCGAGTTCCGGCACGAGGTGGGCGCAACCGTCGAGACGGAGCATGGGCCCCATTGTCCCTATGCGGTGTTCGTCAACCCGAAGAATGGCAAACGCGGTGTCGTGGTATGCAATTACGACGAGAAGTCGCCGGTTTCGGTCAAAGTTACATTGGATAATGGGGGCAGGTTGGAACAGTATCGCCTGGTCGACGACCCGGCATGGAAACCGGCATCCGCTGGCATTTCCATTCCCGCTTGCTCGGCGGCGGTTGTTCTTGAGGCGTGAATGGAACCTGAAGGATTTTGAGGGGCAAACTTAGTACTACCTGGAGGTCGAGGCTACGCGCAGCCTCGACCTCCAGAGCCGACAGAGCCGCGATGACCTGCTTCGCGCGTTGAAGACGATAAGGTATTGGTTCAGAACTCAGTATTGGAGGTGTTGAGATGTTGAGTGTTGTCGCAGATGCTGTGACGGATGGTGAACTCAGAAACCCGGCGCGGTACAAGGTCAAGGTGAGCGAGTACCGCCACTACTACCGCAACGGCTACCTGGTCGTGCGGAACCTGCTCCCGCCCGAGGACGTGGAGGCGCTGAAGGCATTCGCGATGGACTTGCTGCATGGGCGCGTCATGCTGCCCGGGCTGGAGCCGCCGCCGCCAAACGCCACGCTCGACGAGTTGTACGGGCGCTTCTCGCGCATCCACATGTTGCACCGCGCCAATGCCACCGCTGAGAAGTATCTGCTGCACCCGCGCGCGCTGGACGTGTTGGAGGCGCTGATCGGGCCGGACGTGCTGGCGCTGCAGACCATGTTGTTCCTGAACCCACCCGGCAAGGGCGGCCAGGGCTGGCACCAGGACTCTTACTACATCACCACCTTCCCAGACGTCATGATCGGTGTGTGGATGGCGCTCGACCGCGCCGACGAGGAGAACGGCTGCTTGTGGGTGATCCCCGGCTCGCACGCCGAACCGATCTACCCCACGCCGGACCGTCTGCACACCGTGCACGCAGAGGAGACCTTCGACAACCTCGACATCGTCGAGAACGTCAGTAACATGGATGACAGCGTGAACACGCTCAGCCGAGTGGCGCGCCAGTACCCCGATCCCATCCCGGTGGTGGTCGACCCCGGCGACGTTGTGTTCTTCCACGGGCACCTGCTGCACCGTTCGCACCGCAACCGCACGCAGGACCGCATGCGGCGCGCTTTCGTCTGCCACTACACCAACGCGCGCTCGTGGGTGCCATGGAACCACGGCAACGTCTGGGAGGGGCCTTCGGCCAATTACCTGCACATCCTGGCGCGCGGGCGCACGCACCTGCCCTACGCCCAACCGCCCTTCGGCACACCCTGTGCCGCGCTCGATCCGGTCACAAAGGATGGCATCGACGGGACCGGACAAATGATGGGCGACATGGATGAGTCCGGCGACGGCGAAATGAAAGTGATTCACGTCGCTTAATACGAACCACCAAGCGTTGTACGCAACGCCGGACACCAGGAACACCAAGGAACTATTTATTAGCCTTGGTGCTCTTGGTGGCCTTGGTGGTTCAATCCTTTGGTGGTGGTTCACTCAGTGGAGCAACATATGAATTCACAGCAGATACATGAGACATTCGAAAAAGGGGATGGCATCTTCAGGATGCATCCTGTCTTCGTGCCGCGGCGCTTCAGCCAGGCCGGCCAGCGCCTGCGCCTGCACCCCGATGACTATTACGCCTATGGCACGCAGCGCGGTTCGATCAAGGAGCGCTGGTTCTCGTCGGTCATCGCGGCCATGAACGGCCCGCTCGCCAAACCCGACGAGGGCATGAGCTACGTCGAAACGTCCGACGATGGCACCGGCGCCCGCTTCCTGTTCCGCGACGCGGTCGAGGTGCTGGGCGCGGACGTGATCGGCCCGGAACTGAAACAGAAGTATGGCACGTGGCCGATGTACTCGAAGTTTTTCGACTACAAGCAGCCGCTGTTCCATCACCTGCACCTGGACGACGCGGCTGCCTTGCGCGTGGGGCGCATCGGCAAGCCGGAGGCCTACTACTTCCCGCCGCAGTTGAACAATTACCTGGGCGAGTTTCCGGTCACCTACTTCGGCTTTGACCCCGACGTGACCAAGGAGGACGTGCGACGGCGGCTGCTGGATTACGAGACGTGCGACACGCGCATCACGGAGTTGTCGCGCGCCTACCGCATCGAGTTGGGCACGGGCTGGTACACGCCGCCGGGCGTGGTGCACGCGCCGGGGTCGGTCCTGACGTACGAGCCACAGTGGAACAGCGACGTGAACTCGGTGTACGAGAACATCACGGCCGGCGAGGTCTACCCGCGCGAGTTCCTGGTGGAGAACGTGCCCAACGACAGGAAGCGCGACATCGACTACGTGCTCAGCCTGATGGACTGGGACAGGAATGTGGACCCGCATTACAAGAAGAAGTACTTCCGCCCGCCCATCCCGTGCGCGCACTCGGATGAGCGCCACTGCGAGCGCTGGGTCACCTACGCCAACGACTACGTGGGCGCCAAGGAGTTGACGGTGCTGCCTGGGCAGACGGTGGTGGTGAAGGATGGCGCGGCCTACGGCTGTATCGTGGTGCAGGGGCACGGCAAGGTCGGCCCGTTCGACGCAGAGACCGCGGTGATGTTGCGCTTCGGGCAGCCCAGCGCCGACGAGTTCTTCGTCAGCGAGCCGGCGGCGAAGCAGGGCGTGACGATCAGCAACCACAGCCGGTGGGAGCCGCTGGTCATGCTCAAGCACTTCGGCCCCAATCACCCCGACATGCCCAAGACGGTGCCGGATACGGTACCGCTTATCCAGAGCGACGCGGCGACCGGAGGTCGCGCGCTATCCCTGCGGAACTAACGGGCGACGCTGGCCAGTCCTGCGGGACTTTGCAAGGGTTGCCGGTGATTTCTAATCACCCGGCATGGCGGCGCCAGCCGCTGTATAACATGCAGGTATGCGCAATGATGACATCTGGGAAGAGCCGGCGGTTGAGCAGGAGGGCGATCTATCTGCAGTGGCCATGGGTCTGGTCGGCGACCTTACCATGGAGGACGTCCACCTCGACCAATTGCGCCAGGCGATCTTCGAGCGCGTCGAGCACCTCGATCAGATCCCCGCGCTGCTGCGCAAACTGGGCGCCACCGACTGGGCGCTCTGGCTGGCTGACATGCGCGCGCACATCGGTGTGTGCACGCAATGCCACCGCTACGTGCGCATGGCCGATGCCACCACGCTTCCGGAACTGGTGTGGCTGGGCGACCGCGTGTTCTGCCACGCCTGCGCGCAACAGGTGCTGGCCGAGCACACCTTCACTTGCGAAGCCTGCGGCCATGACTTCCACGCGCGCCACCCGCCCAGCCCTTTCATCGTGTGCCCGGACTGCGAATCGCCCGGTTTGACACTGGCGATGACAAGCCTGGCAGCCCAATTGCAGCGCGCACGCCGGCTCGACCTGCCGGCCACGCTCACGTTGCGCGAGTGGCTGGACACGCTGGAGTACTTCGACTGGCGCTGCGCCTACTGCCGGCGCGAGGAATTCGCCTGCATGGATCACTTCGTGCCGGTGACGCAGGGTGGGGGGACGACCAAGGACAACTGCGTGCCGGCCTGTGTGTCGTGCAACTCCACCAAGGGCGGCAGGCATCCCAATATCCACCCATCCCGCACGGAGGGTTACGCGCGTGTGGCGCACTACCTGGCGCAGTTTGAATAACGAACCACCAAGGCCACCAAGAGCACCAAGAAAAAGAAGGCACAGAAACTCTTGGTGGCCTTGGTGGTTCCATATGGATCAAGCGGACTGTTCGGTGCGGTTTTGATTCACCGGGCCACCCAGCCGCTGTAATTCGGCGCGCGCCTTGTCCAGTTGTGCCGTTACCGACACCAGCTTCGACCGCATTTCTGCAGCCTCTGCCTCCGTCAGTTCATGCGCCAACTCTCTTTTGATCCGGGTCTCCAATGTCTCAAGTTCGTCGGCGATGCGCTTCCAGGACTTGATCAGCCGTGCTTTTGAACTATCCATTGCATCCTTCACCCACTATATTAACAGCGAAAAGAAGACCCGGCCTGCCACCCCGATAACAAGAGGGGCAGGGCGCCGTGCGGCACATTCCCTGTGGTAAATTAGGGCGTGTTGGTGCTGGGGGTTGATGACTCGTGAGCGTACGTGTGCCTTACGAAGCGCACTGGGATTGAGCTCAAGACATCAACAGTGGGGGAGGGGATCGGATGTCCGAGGAACGGCGTTTGTCAGAAGAGGATTTGGAATATCTGGAAGAGTTGCGGTTCGATGGCCGGTTTGACGAGGCGGAGGATTTCTTGCTGGGTTTAAGGCCCACCAGGCAAGTAGTCGACCAGTTGCGCAAGATTGCCATAGCGCGGGTGTTGTTTGCGGCCCAGGGTGCCGACACTCCGTCCGTAAAAGCCGCATTGGATCGTTTCAAGCAACAGCTCCGCTCATATCAGTCACAGCAGGATGACTACGAATCCCCGGATTAAGGGGATTTCAGCGTGTGATGACCGTTCAAACCATGGATATCGTGAGTGATAACGTATGAGCAACACTGCAGATGTGCCTCCCGGCCGGGATGACGTACCCTTGAACGGTGCGGCCGTCTCGCCAGGACCAACCACGGATGTCCTTGCGCACCCCACGGTGATCGCCTTCGCGCAGGATCTGGAGCTGCGGTTCACCTGGGTGTTCAGTCCGCAGACCGACTCAAGCGGCACCCCCTACCACCCGCTGTTCAGGATGGTCGTGGGCAGGACTGACATGGAGCTTCCCTCCACACCTGAAGGGGAGTCCCTGATAACAATCAAGCGGCGCGTCCTTGAGAGCGGCGCCGGAACGCGTGTGGAGTTGCAGATCCCTGCAAATGGGGCGGAGCTATTCTTCGAGCTTATCCTGGAACCGCTGCGCGACAGCGCCGGCACGCTGGTGGGGCTGAGTGGGGCGATGATCGACGTCACCGCGCGCAAACGGGCAGAGCTGGAACGTGAGCGGTTGCTCAGCCAGGTGGAGGCCGAACAGGCGCGCTTCAACGCATTGATCGAGAACGCGCCGGAAGGGATCGTGATGACCGACAACGCCGGCCACATCGTCCTTGCAAACCCGGCGGCTGGCCGCCTGTACGCCCGGCCCGTACCCTATGGCCAGGGCATTGAAAGTCATGCCCCGTTGCAGCTCCATCGGAGCGACGGCGTGCCCTATGAGCCGATCGACCTGCCCCTGACGCGCTCTGCAATGGATGGAGAGACACATACCAACGTGGAGATGATCGTCGTTTGGCCGGACGGGCAACGGCGTATCCTGTTGGTGAACACCGCCCCTATTCGCGACCGCCTGGGCCACGTGACCGGCGCCGTGGGGGTGTTCCAGGACATCACCGAGCGCAAGCAAGCCGAGCAGGCGCGCGAAGACGCCCTGGGCCGGACCATCGAGTTGTACGACACCAGCCGCGCCATCGGCTTTGCGCGCACGGCCGATGAAATTTTGCGCGTGTTGCTGGCTGCCAGCCCAGTCAGGCAGTGCCACCGCGCCCTGGTGATGGTTTTCGACCATTCTTGGGTGCGTGATGATGAGCCGCCGGCAACGACAGAGGTGATTGCCGCCTGGGACGCGGCTGGGGCGGCGCCACGGATCGGCCAACGCTATCCGGCGCTATCCGAGTATTGGGCTAAAACGGGGCTGCGTAACAGCCCCGTCTTCGTCCCGGATATCAAAGCGGACACGCCGCTGCCGGATCATATGCGCGAACGGTTGCTGAAGACCGGCATCCATGGCTTCACCACGCTCCCGCTGATCGCGCGTGGCGAATGGTATGGACTACTGTCGTTTGACTTCCCTGCACCCAACTTGATCCACATGGAAGATGTCCGTTACCTCCAGGGGTTGGTAGACCAGGCTGCCACCGCCATTTTCAATACACGCCTGCTGGAGGCGGAGGCGCAGGCTCGCCGTGAGGCCGAACGCGCCAATGAGTTGCGCCTGCGCTTCCTGGCGATGATCTCGCATGAGTTGCGCACGCCACTCACCTCGATCAAGGGCTTTGCCACTACCTTGTTGGCCAAGGATATCCAGTGGGATGAGGCCAGCCAGAATGATTTCATTGCCACGATCGATGCGGAGGCCGATAAGCTCACCGACATGATCGAGCAACTGCTCGATCTATCGCGCATCGAAGCCGGCACGCTGCGTATTAATCCCGAAGCGCACACCATCCCTCGCATCTTCGCAGCGGCCATGCCTCAGTTGCAGTTCCTGGCGCAGCATCACCGCCTCTCGTTTGACCTGCCAATCGATATGCCGCGTGTCCACGCCGACCGCCAGCGCGTCGCACAGGTGCTGACGAACCTGGTCAGCAACGCCGTCAAATACTCTCCCGCGGGCACGCTGGTGAGCCTGACGGTGCGGCACGTCGAAAACGCGGTTACAGGGATGCACGTCGTACAGTTCGACGTGGCTGACCAGGGATCAGGGATTGCATCAGAGGATCAACCCTTCATCTTCGAGGCCTTCCGGCGGGGCAGTGACGACCGGAGTCGCCGCAGCAAAGGGGCCGGATTGGGGCTGGCCATTTGCAAAGGGTTGGTTGAGGCACATGGTGGCCGCATTTGGGTGAGCCATCTTGAAGGCATGGGGACGACGATCTCGTTCACGCTGCCGGTCGCGGAGTAGGGGAGTAACGAGCGCCTGAAACGCTGTACTCGGAACCCGGAACTCCGTACTCGGAACTCTCTTTGGCCTTGCCCTGTGGCCGTGCTTGATCAGCACGACCACAGAACGTTCGATGACGGTTGTGATGCCCCCGCGCTCTTATTCCCCCCAGAATAAGTGCGTCCACCTATATAGTCGGCCATTCCCGCGGGTATCCTTCGGTACATAGCCTAAAAATAGGCTAAAAATTTCCTTTCGCAGTTATAATGCCACCGTTACCGCTAAGAACGTTTTGTATACCACCGCGGACGTGGGAGGAGAGCTACGATGCATCAACAAATCCATTCATTTACCTGGCGCGCGCAACTCATGCGAGA
>JAMDDR010000095.1 GCA_023488685.1 Chloroflexota bacterium
ACGTCCGCGCAGCAGGGCGCCGATGGGCAATCTGCGTCGTGTGGTCTGCCCGGTGTGTGGGCTGGAATACTGGACTAACCGGGCCGGCGACGTATGCCCGGATTGCGAAAAGAGTGCCATGTGATTGGGAGGTGCAGTATGGTTCGTATCAAAGTGTTGGGACCCGGCTGCCGCAACTGCCAGCTGGTGGCGCAGAACACGGCCGAAGCCCTTGAGGCGATTGCCCAACAGTATCCGGGTAGTTTCGACGCCACGATCCAGAAGGTGACACAGGCGGAGGAGATCACGAAGTACCCCATTCTCTACACACCGGGGCTGGTGATCAATGAAAAGCTGGTGTGCGCCGGGCGTGTACCGTCGGTCGAGGAGATTAAAGGCTGGCTGGAAAAGGCGGAGATTGACCAAGGTACAGCAGTGATATGAAACCCACTATCGTCAAGAAGATGTGTCCGGCAATGAAGGACATCTGCAAGGTGATACCCGCCTGCCCCACCGGCGCGATGCAGTACGTGGCCGATGAGCAGGAGCCGTTGGGAGGCAAGATCGTCGTTGACGAGACACGCTGCAACGAATGTGGTGTGTGCGTCACGGAGTGTTGTGGCCACGCGATTGTGATGAGTTAGCTTTGTTGGCTCCGGTTTAACTGCGGCTTTACAGGCCATTCTATAAGCCATCGAGTGAGGTGATCTGCTCAGGTGACTCCATCTGAACCGCCTTCTGGATCTGTCTCGCCACAGCCCCAATGCATCTGGTTAGCGTTCGAGGCGCCGGAGGTCATCGAGCTGAAACGGGTAGTGCTGGACCGCGACGCAATGGAGGCGGCCGACTTCTTTCAGCGCGTGATAGTGGCGCGTGTCTTGGCCGCTGCCCAGCAGCGAGGGATACACGTTGCACTCGATAACGGCGCAGAGCATGATGAGTGTCTACCTGGATAACGCGGCTACCAGCTGGCCGAAGCCTGAAACGGTCTATGCGGCGGTCGATCGTTTCATGCGTCATGTGGGCGCCACGCCCGGCCGCGGCGGACACTGGCGGGAAGAGGAGGCATCTCGCATCGTGGATCAAGCGCGCGTTGCCCTGGCCGACCTGTTCCGCGCGCCTGATCCCTCCGGTGTCGTGTTCACTATGAACGCCACCCAGGCGATCAATATGGCGTTGAAGGGTCTGTTGCGGCCGGGTGATCACGTGGTCACCTCCTCAATTGAGCACAACGCGCTGTGGCGACCGCTCAAGGCGCTGGAACGGTGTGGGGTGGAGGTCAGCGCAGTAGCATGCGCGGCCGACGGCACGTTGGATGTGGGTGATGTGCGCGCCGCTATCCGGCCCAACACGCGGCTGATCGCGTTGTTACACGCCTCGAATGTGCTGGGCACGATGCTGCCCATCGCGGAAATCGGGCAGATGGCGCACCAGCGCGGCTTGTCTTTCCTGGTGGACGCTGCACAGACCGCGGGTACCTGTCCGATTGATATGCAGGCCATGCACATAGACCTGCTGGCGTTCGCCGGCCACAAGGGGTTGTATGGCCCGCATGGGACGGGCGGCCTGGTTGTGCACCCAGGCATTGACTTGGCTACGTGGATTGAGGGCGGTTCCGGGGTCGAGTCGGAGCGGGAGGACATGCCGGCCGATCTGCCCGCGCGACTGGAGGCAGGCACGCACAACGCGGCCGGCATCGCTGGGCTGTTGGCCGGCGTGCAGTTTGTGGCAGAGGTAGGGGTGGAGTGCATCCGCGCCCACGAGATGGAAATGGCGCGCCGCCTGATGGAGTTGCTGCGTGATGTGCCCGGATTGTCAATTCTCGGGCCGAGTCGGCTCGATCAACGGGTGGCTGTCGTGACGGTGACTGTGGAAGGCTATGCGCCGGAGCAGCTGGCAGCCGTGTTGGACCAGGTGTTCGACATGGCCACGCGCGCCGGACTGCACTGCGCGCCGCAGGCGCACCGCACCGCCGGCACGCTGGCGTGCGGCGCATTGCGTTTCAGTCCGGGTTGGTTCACAACGGTGGATGACGTCGAGTATGCCGCACAGTCTCTGAGCACGGTGTTGGAGAGCTGATCCGTGGCCAAGGAGCGCATCGAGAAGATGCTGATCATTCTGGATGAGGCCGAGGTGGAGCAGGTCTGCCGACTGGCGCGGGGCAAGGATGCGGCAGAGATCCTGCAATTCGTCACTCAGGTCATAGCCAGGAAGGTGGAGGCGGCGCTGCGCCAACGCTGCAAATGACAGAGGACAGTTTCCATTCGGGCGGGGGATATGGTCATGAGCAAGGTATCGGTCGTACTGGATGAGCAGCAACAGGCTCAACTGCGCATGTTGTTGGCCGACAGGGACGGCGTCGAAGCCCTGCAATTCTTGCGCGATGTGATCTTTCCTCAAGTCGAGGCGATCCGCCGCAAAGAGTTGCGCAGTCATCTGGAAGCGGGCCAACGTTGACGACAGGGGCGCTGAAGTGGTAAACGGGGCATGAGTTGAGAACCTGTCCCACCCGCGCCTTAGAGGCACAAGCATCTATGCCGTTCGTCGAAGCAATTCATCTGCACAAGACTCTGCCCTGCCTGGCCGAGCCGGGCAAGCTGATCGTCATCGGCACGCCGACACGCACGCTGGATGGCCTGCTGCCGCTCGTGGCGGCGGTGGCGCCCAACGTCATCTCCTTCAACCCGATTGCCGGCACGCTGACGCTGCGCCGCAAGCCGGGCTTCATCACCTTCTATCCCGACAGGGTAATGATTACGCAAGTTGTCAGCGTCGAGGAGGGGCTCGATCTCCTGCAGGCGACGTGCGATCTGCTCAACCAATGTTGGGAACACCGCGACACGATCCAGCCTGTCACGACGATACGCCGTGCGCCGCGCCCGCTAGACATCTGGGCGTTGCTGCCCCAGACCAACTGTAAGCGGTGCGGCGAGCCGACCTGTATGGCCTTTGCGTGCGCGCTGTTGCTGAACAAACAGACGCCGGATGGCTGCCCGCCGATGGCCTCTGATCTAATCTTTGGCGAGCGAAAGGCGCAACTGGACGCATTGGTCGGTGGGGGAGCCTGATGGTCTGTCCAGCAAACCTCTCCGCATCCTGCTCAGCCGAGGTCTTGGACCGCCGCGTGTAGCCGATCCAGAAGGTCTCATCGTGCTCCAGACGCACCGTCTCGGCCAGGTCGAGCAGCGGCCTGTATCCTGCCTGGGACCTTCCGCCCGCGCCGTGCACCTGGCTCAGCAGGTGCAGGTGGCGAAGCAGAGCGCGCGCCACAGCGCGGAACTCCGGTACCTCCACCCACTGCTCGTGCTCTTTGATCTTGATCGGGCTCAGGTGTGGGCGTTTGAACGGGCACGAGGCCCTATGCTACTCATCAAACGGTGGCCGGCAGTTGTGATCAGGGTTCGGGTGATTTGACAAATACACAACCATCCTTTATAATCAAGCCTCCTTGATAGTTAAGAAGGCTAATATATGTCCCCACCTCTGATTCACACATTGCATGAATGGATGCGCGTCATCATGCGGCACTCGATGCGCAACTTCATACTCTACACTAAAGAGCACAAATACTCGGCAGCGCAACTCAACACCCTGCTCCGCATTCACCGCAACGGCGCCTGCAGCGTCTCGGACCTGGGCGAAGAGATGGGTGTTACCAGCGCTGCGGCCAGTCAGTTGCTCGAACGGCTGGTGCAACAGGGGCTGGCTGCCCGCTCTGAAGACCTGCGAGACCGCCGCAACAAGGTGGTGACGCTGACTTCCGCGGGCCGGCAGATTGTCCAGGAAAGCATAGTCGTGCGCCAGAGCTGGCTCGACCGCCTGGCCGAACTTCTGACCCCCGAAGAACAGGAGCAGGTCAACGTTGCGTTGCAACTGCTGATTGAAAAGACGGTCAGGCTGGATGAAGAAGAAGGCCCTGGCAGGAAATCCTGAGTTGCTGATCGGGCCTCGCTTCAGCCGCTGAACACTCACGTTCTCCCAGATGACTTACTTTTGCATCAAGGAATCACTATGCTAAGGCTCTTCCGTTTCATCCGTCACTATATGCTGCTCATTTTGGGCGCCATCCTGTTGCTGTTTATCCAGGCCAACGCTGACTTGCTGTTGCCCGACTACCTCTCCAATATCGTCAACGTCGGCATTCAGCAAGGCGGTGTGAATAGCGCCGTCCCGAACGCGATGCGTGCCAGCACCTACGAGCACGCCCTGCTCTTCCTGACAGTCGAGGAAGGAACCCGCGTGCAGGAGGTCTACACCCGTGTCGAACCTTCTGCCGCCGACTACGCCGATTATCGGGCGAAGTATCCCGCGCTGAACGGGGAGGCGCTCTACATCCTGAAATCGCTCGACCAGACCGAACGCGACGTCCTCGCCCCTATCGTGGGACGGGCGCTCACCACGGTCTCGTTCATCGAGCAGGCGCAGGCCGACCCGGCGAAAGCCGCCGCGCTGGGCTTTGACCTTTCCAAACTGCCGGCGGGCATGAGCCTGTTCGACGTGATGGGCAAACTCCCCGCTGAACAGCGCATCCAAATAACCGCTGCTACCCAGGAGCGCTTTTCCGCGCTGGGCGAGAGCATCGTGGCTCAGATGGGCATCGCCGCCGCCAAAGCCGAGTATCAGGCGTTGGGCGTAGATACCGCCACGCTTCAGAACAACTACATCCTGCGCACCGGTGGTTTGATGCTGCTCATCACCCTCATCTCCGTCCTGGCTACCATCCTGGTCGGCCTGATCTCGGCGCGCGTAGCGGCGGGCGTGGCGCGCGATCTGCGCGAAGCGGTCTTCGTGCGCGTCTCCGACTTTGCCAACGCCGAAATCGAGAAGTTCTCCACCGCCTCGCTTATCACCCGCGCCACCAACGACATCACCCAACTCCAGATGGTGACGATGATGTCCATCCGCATAGTCTTCTATGCACCCATCATTGGCATCGGCGGGATGATTCGCGCCCTCGACAAGGCCGCGTCGATGTGGTGGATTATCGCCCTGATGGTGGTGGTGTTGCTCGGTGTCATCACCAGCGTCTTCTCCGTCGCCCTGCCGCGCTTCAAACGTATTCAAACCCTGATTGATAACCTGAACCGCGTGGTGCGCGAGAACCTGGGCGGCATAATGGTAGTGCGTGCCTTCAACCAGCAGGACTTCGAGGAGAAGCGCTTCGACAAGGCCAATCGCGACCTGACCCAAAATAGCCTCTTCGTCAGCCGCACCATGGTGATCATGATGCCGGTCATGATGTTCCTGATGAGCGGCGTTTCCGTACTCGTGGTGTGGGTGGGCGCGCATCAGGTGGACGCGGCCCGAATGCAGGTCGGCGACATGATGGCCTTTATGCAGTACACCATGCAGATCTTCTTCGCCTTCATGTTCATGTCCTTGATGTTCATCATCCTGCCACGCGCCTGGGTCTCGGCAGACCGCATCGCCGAAGTGCTGGAGACCAAACCCAGTATCATCGAGCCGTCCCAGCACGATGACCAGCAGGGTGACCAAT
>JAMDDR010000273.1:0-20557 GCA_023488685.1 Chloroflexota bacterium
GCCATCAGCAACGGCGGCGCGTTCAACGATGCGGGCCGGCGGCTGGCGCTCCCCAGCCTGACCGGCACCAGCAACACGGCAGCGCTGGGGATCAGCCCGTTGTCCTGTAATGGCTCGAGCAGTGGGTTGGTGCCCGTGATATCCCCGCTGGCATTGAGTCCGCAGGTGTTACTGCTGTCCAGGTTGTTGCCCTTTGAAACGATGCTGCCGCCGGCGCTGGCGCAGTTTGCCGTCATAGCAGAGATGGATGTCGATCCATCGGATCGCATTGCTACGATGGTGTTCTTCAATTGCAGCGCACCGCCCAGGGCGAACAGGCTGGCGCCTGGTTGATCCGCGATGTTGCCGTAGAGGGTGACGTTGGTAAGTGCCGCGCTGCCGCCCAGGTTGTACCACGCGCCGCCCGACCCGGTCACGCTGTTCCAACTCAGCGTAACGTTGCGCAACGAGGCGGCATTGCTGTTGGCCACGCCACCGCCATTGCTGGCATGGTTGTGATCGAACGTGACGCCAAACAGCGCCAGGCTGCCGGCATTGCTGGCGCCACCGCCGCCGGCGCCGGCCACATTGCTGGATACGCGTGTGTCTGTCATGGCCGCGCGGCCGAGATTGGTCACGCCGCCGCCGTCACCGCCGGCGCTGTTGCCGCCGAGCGTGTTGCTGATGATGGTCAGTGTGGCGTTGGCGGCGTTATAGAACGCGCCGCCGCTCGATGACGCTGTGTTGCTCAGCAGCGCAAGCGCCGTCACCGTCATCGTGCCGGCGTTGTGAATGCCGCCACCCAGCGCTGCCGTGTTGCTGGTGACGGTCAGGCTGGTGAGCGCCAGCCGGCTGCCCGCATCGTTGAACACGCCGCCGTTGCTGATGGCGCTATTGGCGGTAATGGCGCTCGTGGCGGTCAGGCTCAGCCAGCCACGGTTGTAGATGCCGCCACCGTTGCCCAGCGACACATTCGACTGTACGGGCGTCTGGCTCAACGCCGTTGCGCCGCTCGTGTCGTTGTACACACCGCCGCCTGCGCCGGCAGTATTCGCGACGATTGAATTGGCGCTCAGGGTGATCGCGCCACTGGTGTAGATGGCGCCGCCGCGTCCCGTGGCCTGGTTGTCGTTGAATGCGCCGCCGGTCACGGTGGCGTGGCCGAGTTGCTTGTTGTAGAGCGCGCCGCCATCGCCGCCGGTGGTGTTGTCGCTCAACGTGGCACGGTTGAGCGACAACAGCGCGCCAAGCCCGTTGTTATAAAGTGCGCCACCGCCGTTGGCAGCGCGGTTGGCGCTGATGAGGGTGTCGGTCACACGCACCGCAGCGGCGTTCCAGATTGCCCCGCCCGTGTTATTCGACGTGTTGCTGAAGATTGTGCCGTTTGCGATGGCCAGCGTGCCGCTATTCAGGAAGCCACCGCCCGATGCCGTGGCCGTATTGCTGCTGACCGTCGTATCGCTCAGGGTGGTCGAACCGCTGTTGTGGATGCCGCCGCCTGTGCCCGTGGTGGCGCGGTTGGCGTGTACCCGCGAACCGGCATTCAACCAAAGGGTGCCCAGGTTGTATATGCCACCACCCCCGCTGCCCGCGCTGTTCGCGGCGATGGTCGTGCCAGTCACCGTCAAGCGGCTGCCGGCGGCGTTGTAGATGCCACCGCCGTAGCCAAATCCGGGTACGCTGTTGGTGGTGATGCTGCTGCCGGTGAGCGTCACGGCGCTGCCGTTGTACAACCCCGCGCCTGACCCGGTCGCCGTGTTGAGGCTGATTGAGCTATTGGATAGCGACAACGCCCCGCCGTTGTAGATGCCGCCGCCATCGGTCACCGTGCTGTTGCTGCTGAGCGTGCCGCTATAGAGCGCCAGCGCGCCGGTGTTGTAGAGTCCTCCGCCCATGTTGCGAGCGATATTGCCGGAGATGGAGGTGTCAGTCAACATGGCGGTGCTGGTGTTATAAACGCCGCCACCGATATCGGCGCTGTTGTTGTCGATCGTGCCGCTGTTGATCGTCAGCGCACCGATGTTGAAAATGCCGCCGCCCAATGCGCCGCCCGCCGTCTTGGTGATGGTATTGCCACTGACGATGGCGTTCGTCAATGTCACCGCGGCGGCGCTGTCATTGTGGAGCCCGCCGCCGCTGCTGCTCGTGTTGCTCATGATGGTGGCATTGCTCAGGTCCAGTGTGCCCTGCCGGTTGTAGATGCCTCCACCACGTTGCAGGGCTGTGTTGCTGAAGATGGCGCCAGCGCTGATGGATAGATTTCCCTTGTTATAAATTCCCCCGCCGCTTTGACTGATGGCATCCGTGCCGGTTGCAAGGTTGCCGCTGATCACCGTATTCACCAGGACGGCGCTGTCGTTCACGTCAACCAGGATGCCGCCGCCCTGATTCCCGGCCACGCTGCTATCTGACATGTAGAGCCTGCCCCGGTTGTAGATGCCTGCGCCGCCGCCGGCGTTGGCGCTATTTGCGTTGACAGTTGTCTGAGTTGCCGTCACAACGGCAAAGTTGGCGTTGTAGATGCCGCCCCCTTTGCCGCCGGCGCTGGTGTTCGACGTAACCGTGCTCCCCGTCAGGGTCAGATTCGCGCCAGTCCCATCATTCACGATTCCCCCACCGTCGCTGCTGCCCGTCGTGCTGTTGCTGCTGATGATCGAGTTGGCGATGGTTGCCTGCACCTTGCTGTTGTAGATGCCTCCCCCGCTGGTGGCCGTGTTGTTTGTCACCGTGATGACGTTGGCTGACAGCACTGCCCCTTCGTTGTATAAGCCGCCGCCATGGCTGCCCGAGTTGCCATTCAGCAGCGCCCCGGTGATCTGGAGCGTGGCGCCGCTTTTGTTGTACAGTCCGCCGCCATTTCCTGACGCCGTGTTCAGCAGGAAAGTGACGTCGGTCAGTGTCAGGGTGCCCTGGTTCTGCACGCCGCCGCCGTTCGCGTTGGCAAGACCGCCCTGGATCGTCATCCCACTGAGAGATGCATTGGCGCCGCTCAATACGTCGAACACACGGTCCCCTGCATTGCTGGTCACAATGGTGTTCTGGCTGCCTGCGCCGTCGATAACGAGCGCCTCGGCGATGTCGAGGTCGCCGCTGCTATTGGCATCCTCTGCCGCGCCGTCGATCGCAACAGTATAAGTGCCTGCCGGCAGGATGATCACGTCGGGATCGCTGCCGGTATTGACGCATGCCCCGACGGTGCTATTGGTGTTGGCTGCCTGGATCGCCTCGCGCAACGAACAACTGCCCGTGCCGGCGCTGTCGGAGAACGTGGTGACCGTCATCGTATCGGCGTGCGCGGGGACGGATGCGGTCATCAACCCCAGCGCGGACCAAAACCCGGCAACGATGCCCGCCCCAATGGCCCTGTACTTCATGCGAGATGTACCTCCCCCTCGTAGACGCAACATATCTGAAAAGACGACAATTCACACGGGGATTGATGAACAGGGTTGACGAACAGCGACGTCGATTGGAACGGACTCCCCCACCGAGCCTGCATTGTACGTCAAACCAGGGCGCGAACAGCGATGTAGAGGAAGTGTGGTGTAGGGCAAGCTGACAGCTTGCCCTACACCCCGCGGGAGGTTGCCATTGACCCCACAATTGAATTGCACCCAGGAAACGCAGCGGAGTTGCAACGCCTCCACCCGCGTAGCAACAAAAAAGTCTGGCGCTGGCCGGGTGGGCAAAGCCGGTGCCAGACTGATTAAAAAACCTAATTCCTACAGACCTAATCTCTACAGACCTAATCTCTACAAACCTAATCTCTGCAAACCTAATCTCTGCAAACCTAATCTCTGCAAACCTAATCCTCGGCGTAGGCGAACAGGCCGCTCAACGATTCGTGCATGTAGTTGCGATAGATCGCCTCCCCAAATACCGGCGCGACCGACAACACCGTCATGTTCGGCAGGCGCTTTTCGGGCGGGATGGGAACGGTGTCGGTCGTGACGATCTCGGTGATCTGTGGGATGGCGGAGAGCCGCTCCAGGGCCCGGCCGGAAAACAAGCCGTGCGTGCAGATCACAGTAAGCTCCTGGATGCCGTTGGCGATCAACAACTTCGACAACTCCACGACCGATCCACCCGTGGCGATCTCATCGTCGTAGATCATGGCGTGGCGGAAGCCCTTCACCTGCTTGCCTACCAGGCCGCGGATCACGACCTCGGTGTCGGAGATGCGCTGCTTGTCGGCAGTAGCGACGTGCAGGCCGAGTTCGGCGGCGAAGCGAGCGGTCGGCTTGGCGCGCCCCAGGTCGGGCGCGACGACGATCGTCTCATTGGGGTTCAGCTCGCGCTCGCGGAAATGTTTGACAAACAGCGGGCGCGAGGTAAGCGGGTCGGTCGGCATGCCGAAGAAGCCGTGCACCTGGGGTGAGTGCAACGTCATCGTCAGCACGTGCGTCGCGCCGGCGGTCTTGAGCAGGTCCGCAATCAGCCGCGCGGTAATGGAGATGCGTGGTGCGTCCTTCTTGTCGGAGCGCGCGTAGGAGAAATAGGGGATGACGGCGTGGATCTCGCGTGCCGCAGCGCTGCGGGCGATATCCAGCATCATCATCAACTCGATCAGGTTGTCACTCACCGGCGCAATCAACGATTGGACCAGGAAAACGGTGCGCCCGCGCACGGGCACGCCGAGTTGCACGTACAGGTTGTCGTTGCTGAAGCGTGAATAGCGCGCCGGGTCGAGGGGAATGTTAAGGTAATTGGCGATATCAGCGGCTAGGCCGGGGTGCGACCGGCCGCTGAAAAGTCTTACGTCATTGGGCTCTAACGTGGTACTCATCTATGGCTCACTTCCAGATATTATTACCGTTAGTTTAGTACAATCTTGAAGATGACCATCATCGAGACAGCCGGGACGACAACCGTGACGTTGCGTATCTGGCGCACGGACAATCACTTCGTCGAGCACACCGTGGCCGTGCCCGCGGGGAGCTACGTCATTGACGCCATCGAGCGCGTGTATGCCCAGCCCGGAACCGGGCTGGTTTGGCGGCATGCCTGCCATCATGCCTCGTGCGGGTCGTGTGGGTTGCGCATCAACGGCGTGGAGAAGCTGCCCTGCGTCACGCTCCTATCCGATTACCCGGCCGGCAAACCCATTACGCTGATGCCGCTGGCGCATTTCCCCCGTATCGCGGACCTGGTGGTCGATTTTGTGCCGTTCTTCGACCATTTGCGCGCCGTCGGCATGCCGATCGTGCGCCGCGACGAAACCGCACCCGTGTTGGACAACAAGCACGACCTGCGTTTTGAAAACTGCATCGAATGCGGGTTGTGTGTGTCGGCCTGCCCGGCCATGGCGAACCCCAGGTTCCTCGGCCCGGCTGCGCTGGCGGCGGCCGAGCGGTTGATGGAGGAGTCGCGCGGCGCGGACCTGGCTCACCTGCTCCAACTGGTCGATCAAACCAATGGCATTTGGTCCTGCCGTTCCTCGTACCAGTGCAGCGCCGTGTGCCCCACCGGCGTCGATCCCGCCGGCGCCATCATCCGTCTGCGCAAAAAAACCTGACGATTCTCGATTTTGGAATTTGGATTTTCGATTTCTGATTTGGGTCGGCGCAAGCAGGTGATGATGTGCTTACCGTTAGAATAGCATTCTCAAATCCAAAATCCCAAATCGAAAATCCCAAATCGAAAATCGATATGATTGATGTCAACGACCTGCGTCGGGGAACGACGTTTGAGCTTGAGGGCGGGCTGTTTAAAGTCCTCGAATACACGCATAACAAGCCCGGACGGGGCAACGCGACCATTCGCGTGAAGATCGTGAATCTGCGCAGCGGCGCCCAGTTCGAGCGCACGTTCCAGTCCGGCGCGCGTGTCGAGGAAGTGGAATTGGAGAACACGCCGGTGCAATATCTTTACCGCGACGGCGACTTCTTCTACTTCATGAACACCGAAACGTTTGAGCAGATCACGCTGAACGAGCGCTTGCTCGGCGACCGGGTGCGCTTCCTGAAGGAGAACCTGGACCTGAACCTGTGGACGTTGGAAGGCGAGCCGATCGATATCGATCTGCCCGTGATGGTGGACCTGAAGGTGACGGACTCGCCCATGGCGATTGCGGGCGATACTGCCGCAGGCGGCGGAACCAAACAGGTGACGCTGGAGACGGGCCTGAAAGTGACGGCGCCGTTGTTCGTCAACCTGAACGACACCCTGCGCATCGACACGCGCACGGGCCAGTATTTGACGCGAGTGTGAGAGGAAGAGATTGGTCGTTGGTCGCTAGTGGCTGGTCGCTGGTTGTTAGTCGTTGGTCGTTAATCTCCAATCTCCAATCACCAGCGACTAGCTACCAGCCACCAATCTCCTACCGTGGCAAATGCATCGGCATGACCACGTGCAGGAACGTGTCGTCGCCAACGGGCTTCAGCACGCCCGGGCTCTTCGGGGCGGTCGTTTCGATCGCCGTCTGGGGCGCGTCGATCACCGCTAGTGCTTCGATCAAGTACTTCACGTTAAAGGCGATCTCGATCTCGTTGCCATTGGCGGTGGCTTCCAACTGGCTCTGGTTGTCGCCGGTTTCATCGGCCCGCGCGGTGACGGTCACCTTGGCCGGCTCCATATCGTCGCTCGGCGTGATGTGCAGCCGCATCGTGTCCGAGGCCTCGCGCGCGAAGATGCTGGCCTGGCGGCACGCCTTCAGGATGTCCGCCGTGTTGACGATGGTGCGTGTGTCGAATCGTTGCGGGATGATCTGTTCGTAGGGGGGGAAGCGCTGATCGATCAACTGCGCCACCACGTCCACGTTTTGCATGTGGAACAACACCTGGCCGCGTGACGGTGTCACGCTGATGGCGACCGGTTCCTCCTGTTCGCCGACCACGCGCGCCACCTCTGCCACCGCCTTGGCCGGGACCAGGATCGTTTTTGCCTCGGCCACCGGCTCCTTGAGCACGCCGTTGCACACACTCAGGCGGAAGCCGTCCGCCGCCGCCATGGTGATCTTGTCGTTGTCGAATTTCGTGAGCACGCCCGTGAGCATGGGCCGGCTCTCGTCGGTGGCAGCCGCGAACACCACCTTGCCGATCATCTTCTTGAGCAGCACCGCGTCGATGTAGGCGGCGTTGTTAGGTTCGAAGGTTGGGATGATGGGGAATTCCTGTGCATCGATCCCTTTGATGTTGTTGTCGGTGCGGCCGCACTGAATGCGCAGGGTCTGCGTGCGGATGTTCAGGTCCAGGTCAACCCGGTCCGGCGGCAGCAATGCCATTAATTCGGTAAACGGGCGCGCGGGAATCGTAATCGCTCCCTCGTCCTCGACCTTTGCTCCGACCCAACAGTTGATGCCCAGTTCCAGATTGGTCGCCGCAATCTTGAGCCGGCCCCCGTCAGTTGCAAGCAGGACGTGCGTCAAAACAGGCAGGGTGGCTGTGCGCGCTGCGACGGCTCGACCGACGATGTTGAGCCCTTTCGCCAGGTTCTCTTGCAAGCAGGAGACTTTCATGGAATAACCTTCTGTATATGATTTGGCTAAGTGATTGTGGTCAATGCGGTACTGGCACGCCAGTGCCGCGTTGACAGGCCAATGCCTTAATTGTCACTGATTATCGACTGGATGTAAATATCCTCGTCCCCTGCATTTGCATTGCGATCAAAGTTGTCGTCGGGCTGGGGATGCCAGCGGTGGATGGGGATCAAGTGTGCCGCGTGCGGGAGCATGAGCACGCGCGGGCTCCGGCCGACGATGGTTTCGGCCAGGTTGGCCGCTTCCAACATGTCGTTCGCAGGGATGAGACCACAGTCTCGCGCCAGGTCGCCGCAGTCCGCGCCGACGACGACGACGTGGTAATTCTGCGCGATCATGGTTTGCGCCAGCATGTAGGCGCGTTGCTCGCCGCTGCGGATGCCGCGCTGGCTGAGTTGGAGCATCACCGTGTTCATGTCGGTCGCGCCGGACAACGCCTCGTAGAACTGGCGCTCGCGCGTGTCCGCTTCGCCCGTCGTGTTGCAGCGCACCGGCAGGATGATCACCCCGCCCTTCACGAGCACGGGATCCTGTGCCAGGCCGATGGCGACCGCGGCCCGGCTGGCATGGTACAGCGTGCGCACCCTGGATGCCCCGTTGCCCGTGATGACGATGTTGTAATCGTCGCGCGGCACGTACACTTCGTACAGCTTGCGGGCGAATTCCACCAGCGTATCGTGCACGACGTTGGGCGCGCCCGCGCTCACGGCCACGATCTGCCCATCCACGTTGACGACGGCGTTCAGGACGAACATCAACCCGGTGCGGCGCGCAATCTCACGCCCCACCATCTGGAGCAGGTTGTCGCGCGTGTCGGGTGGGTGAACCGCCAGGTCGTCAAGGAAACGCGCGGCGCGCACCTCATTCAACGTCGCTTCACCGGCGCACCCGATGGAGATCGTCTTGTTCCCGCCGGAATACCCGGCGTAATAGTGTGGTTCGACGACGTCGACCGCGACCAGCAGGTCTGCCTCGACGGCGTGGTAATTCACCTGCAGCGGCACACCTTCGAACGTGCCCAGGTCATCCAGCTCGGCCTGGTTGCTGGCGTCGTGATCGACGACGCGGTAGCGGCTGACGATCGCCTCGCCCAGGCTGTGTCGTTTCTCCTCGGCGGTGCTGGGCTGGTGCAATCCGTTGGGGATCAGAATCGTAATATTCTGGTCTTTCACGCCGGCCGAGGACAACTCCTGCAACAATGCCGGCAACAGCACGGCATTGGCCATGTCCCGCTCGTGCCCGGCGATGGCGCATACCAGGGTGACCCGGCTGCCGGGGCCGCAGAGTTCGGAGACCGGCAGCGAAGAGAGTGGGTGCGCCAGCGCGTGTTCAACCGCGTATTGCAGATCTGGCAGTGGCTCCACGTGCAGCGGGTGCGCACGGTCGATCGGCCAACCCACTGGTAAAGGATCAAACCTCGCGTTCATACTTTATTACACTACCTTTTTACTACTCTTCTCACTTTTTACATTCACGTCGCTGCTATGTTGCTTGTGCGACGATGCGTCTACATAAACAACGCACCCATTGGCCTGATTGGTTTCCCTTACATTCCCAGACAACTGCTGCGATGCGTGCGGCATTGACGGGAAACTCAGTCTGCCGGCAGCCTGTCGACGTATGATGATTCCTCTATGTAGGCTGTCGTTCCGTTCAGATCCCGAGGCGAGCTACATTGTGAGCATTCTGTCGGCGCCCGCTCCACAACCTAGCGCATAGATATTGTACCAGCGACACTCAGGTAGACACAGCCGGATAGCAGGCAATTGCCTGACGCCAGCCGGCCGAACCGGCTACGTGACAGGCAGCGCACCTGGTTGTGGGTGGGGGATGCTGGGGTCGTTAGCGGACGACCGCGGTGCTGCTCCGCGGTGCCGGCGCGCCCGAGACGGCCAGTTGGAAGCCGATGAAGAGCAGCACCACGCCGCCCAGGATGCCGATATATTTGAACACCGATCCGGCCTCGCTCAAGGCCGGGACCGTTTCGGCCAGCTTGATCAGCGCACCGCCGGCCGCCGGGAGCAAGCCACCTAGCGCGATGAAAATGTTGCCCAGCACGCGGTTGGGCAGGATCTGTTTGCGTAGGAACAGGTAGGCCGAATAGACGGCGCCCCCGGTGAGCAGTAGTGTCCCATAACCATTCAGGATCGGCGGCAGGATGCGCCGCACGGCCGATTCGGGCAGGATGGCCCGGTAGCTTTCGGTCAGGAACCTGCCGATGTCGTGGCCGGGCAGGAACCTGGTCGCGTCCAGCGGGATCGAGAAGATCCACACCAGGCTCGCCACAGCCACCACAGCCACCACGGCGGTCATGATGTTGGCGATGCCGCCCCGGCGCACCAGCAGGTGCAGGGTGCCCTGTCCCAGCACCGGCGGGACCAACAGCGCGCCCGACCAGTACCACATCCGGAATGCCACGTCATTCCAGCCGAACGCCAGCAACACCTCGGACAGGCCGCTGATGAAATATAACACCAGTCCCAGCCCCCACAGCAACTGGTGCATGCCGCCACGCTGGCGATAGCGGTTCAGCAGCAGCACGGCCATCGTGCCGGACACGACTGTGGTTAATAACCCGACCACAAGACTCAGCGACATTGATCCCACTCCTCACAATACAGCCCAAGTGTATCGAATACCACTGCTGGCGCAAGGGCCGTTGTTTAAATGCCATCATCAATACTGGTTGAACGTAACTATGATAGCGCTTAAACTTTCAGACGACTCAGGCTCTCGGCTGGCCTTCCACGGTCAACCATCGGTTGATCAGGTTACGCAGGGCATTCATGCCGACCGGCTTGCTGAGATAGTCATCCATGCCCGCCATCAGGCACGCCTCACGATCGTCCTCCATCGCCGCCGCCGTCATGGCGACGATGGGCATGCGTTTCCGGCCGGAATCCTGCTCCGCCTGGCGGATGATGCGCGTAGCCTCGAAGCCATCCATCTCAGGCATCTGGCAATCCATCAGGATCAGGCCATACTTCGAGGGCGCCTTCTCCACGGCCTCCACGGCCTCCTTGCCACTGCCCACGGCTTGCGCCAGGTAGCCGAGTTTCTCCAGTTGGATCAGGGCCAGTTTCTGATTGGCCGCGTTATCCTCCACCAACAGGATGGGGTTATCCGGGTTCTTCGGCTCCTTCGGTTGAGACATGTGGCCGCCGGGCCGGACATCCGGCGCCAAAGCACGTCTTCCATTTGGCGACATGCCGATCTCGTGCGGCAGGCGGGGGAAAAGGCCGGTGATGGTCTCGATCAACGTCGACTGCTTGACGGGTTTGATGATGTGCGCCGCGAAACCAGCCTGCAGCGACCGGCTGGCCTGCTCACGGTCACGGGAGTCGACCAGGAGCACGATGGGGAGTGTGGCCAATTCGCGATCCTGGCGGATCGCGCGCAGTATCGCAAATGCATCCGAATCCGGCATGACCAGGTCCACAATCGCCAGGGCAAACGGGTCACCCGCAGCCCTGGCCTGTCGCAGTAACTGTAGCGCGCCATACTCGCTGGTCGCGCCCGAAAAGCGCATGCCACACGATTCAAGATAGCTGTGCAGGATATCGCTGTGCACCGGGCTGCTCTCAGCGACGAGCACACGTAGACCCCGCAGGGTTTCTGCTTTTCCGCTGCTCTTGCGGACGGCGGTGTATTTGAAGCGCGTCGTGAACCAGAAGGTGGAGCCTTTGTTCTCTTCGCTCTCCACGCCGATGGCTCCCCCCATCATCTCCACGAGCCGTTTCGAGATCGCCAACCCGAGTCCGGTGCCGCCGTATTTGCGCCGCGTGGAACCGTCCGCCTGCGTGAACGGCTGGAACAACCGGCGGCGTGCCACGTCGCTCAGCCCAATGCCGGTGTCGCTGACGCTGAAATGGATGGTCACGCTCTCCGCATCTGCGCCACGGTTGCCTGCGATTGCCGAACTCTCGACGGTTGCGCGCACCACGATGTCGCCGTGCTCCGTAAACTTCACAGCGTTGCTGAGCAGGTTCAACAACACCTGGCGCAGGCGCAGCGGATCGCCGTTTAGCATGGTGGGAATCTCCGGCGACACATACGTGATCAGCGATAGTTCCTTCTCGACTGCTTTCGGCATGACCACCTGGATCGCCTTGTCCACCACCTGTTCCAACCCAAAGTCGACGTTGTCCAGCATCAGCCGGCCTGCCTCGATCTTCGAGAAGTCCAGGATGTCGTTGATGATGGTGAGCAGGGCCTGGGCCGAATCCTGGACGACGCTGGCGAATTCGCGCTGGGTGGCATCCAGGTTGGTATCCATGAGCAGTTCGGTCATTCCGATCACGGCATTCATGGGCGTGCGGATCTCGTGGCTCATCATGGCGAGGAATTCCGACTTCAGGCGCGAGGCTTCCAGCGCCTGGTCGCGCGCCTGCGCCAGTTCCTCGTTCTTCACTTCGATCTCGGAGGCATACAGCTTGAGCTGCCGCAACGCCTGTTCGCGCTCGATCTCACCGCCGATCCACTGCGCCATCAGTCTCAGGAATTCGACATCAGCAGCCTTGAACGGCTGGGTGCGCGCTGCCGTGCCGGCAAATTCCAGCGTCCCAACGATACGATTACTGGCGAGAACGGGCACGCCGATAAAGCTCTCCCACCCGTTCGCCTGGTAGGCGGGGTGCAGGCGCCAGGGCGAATCGCTCGCGCGCTGGATGCACAGTGGCTCGCCGGTCTTGAGCAAGTCGTAGCAATACGTTTGCCCGGCACTCAACACCATCCCCTTGGCTATATCGATTTTTGATTTTTGATTTTTGATTTGGGATTGCAATCGAAAATCCGAAATCGCCAATCCCAAATCGGCCTGATCCACCTCCGCGACTTCCAGATGGCCGCCGTCGACCCGTGACAGGATGCCCGTCGTCAGCCCAAAGCGGCGCCGCCCCATCGACAATAGCGCACGCGATTTTTCCGCAGAGGTCATCTTCTGTGCGGAGGTGATCGTATACAACGAACGGATGGATTCCTCACTCTCGCGCAGGGCTTCTTCCACCTGTTTGCGCTCGGCAATCTCCTGTTGGGCGGCCTCGTAGAGCTGCGCATTATCCAGCGCGATGGATCCCAGGTGAGCCAGGCGATCGAGCATGTCGATTTCCTCTTCGTCAAACGGCTGGTCGATGTCGACGCGCGTCATGCCGATCACGCCGATCACCTGCCCGCGCGACGTCAATGGCACGCCGACCGCTGCATGGATCTGTTCCGAGGGCGCATCCGGCACATGGCCGGGCCAGGTCGCATAATCTTCGACGACCAGCGTTTTGCCGGTGCGCCACACTTCACCCGCCAACCCTTCGCCATAGCCAAGTTGTGTATCCACACCTGTGCTATCGATGCCAATCGATTCACCGAATCGGCTCGATTCGAAGAATTGGCTCGATCCTTCAGATCCACTGCTGACTTTCAACGCCAACCGGTGGTTCTCGGCGTCGACCACGTACAGGTAGCCACGTTGAGTGTTCAGCAGGCGTGCCGCCTGCAATGTCACCACTCTGAGGATATCGGAGAGGTCCTGGTGGTTCACCAGCACCGGCCAGATCGCCTGGAGCGCTTCCACGTACGCGCTTTGCCGGCGCAGTTTCTTTTCGGCGCGTGTGCGCTCGGTCACATCCTGTAGCACCGTCACTCGCGCCGGTCGCCCCTTGAACGTAGCGGCTTTGCCGACCACGCTCAGGAGCAATGTGGAGCCATCCTTTCTCAGCCCGGTGACTTCGTAAGGGACCTCCTCCCAGGTATTCATACGTTCGCGCATGAACTCGCGGCTTTCAGGCGCGGTCACGTCCAACAACCGGGTGCCCACGACCTGGGCCAGTTCATATCCGAACAGCGAGGCGAACGCGTCGTTGGCGTCCACAATCACGCCGTCCTCGTGGATCACGATCCCTTCGTTGGTCGCGCCCGACAGTTTGCGGAACAGGGCCGCGCGGTCCTGGCTCTGTCGCAGTATCTCCTCCACTTGTTTAAAACGGGTGACGTCAGTACCGTACATCTCCACGCAATCTGCCCTGGCCGACGGCATAAAGACGCACAGGAACCAGCGTTCAGATGTGAAATACTCGTGCTCACGGCGCCGTTTCGTCGCCAACACCTCGGCAACGGCGGCCAGCCACTCGTCCGGCAGACTGCTGCCAGCCGTCATTGGAAGCATCTTCAACAGTTCAGTGCCGGCCGCATTGCGGTACACAATACCCCCATCGGCAGCCAGCCGCAGGACGGGGTTGGGATTCTCGTCGGCAAACCGGGTGAACGTCTCGAAGTCCGCCGCCACTTTTGCGCGCGCGCGCCGCAAACGGTAAATCACCTCCGTCCCACCGGCCGGAGCGACAAACAGCAGAACGGCGATTTGAGCAAATGTCTCAAGACGCCACTCGCGTACCAGGCCGGCCCACAGCCCCAACGCCAGCAAGAGTGCAGACAGGACCGCGTAGACCCGCCCAGAATAGCCTAGCCCGGCAATGATGATTGGCGCCAACAATGGAGCAAGCAGCACGTAAGACCCCTGCAGAGCGACCAACGCCATAGTGTATGCAACCGCGACCAGCGCATATATCACTACAAACACACCCGGGCGTGGCAACCGCCATGATTGATGCTCATCCATGTGCTTCATACTTGATCCTCTCCACGCCGGGCACCCTGTGCCGAGTTCTGGGTTCCGAGTTCCAAGTTCCGAGTACCAGGTCCCGAGACTCGGAACTCAGCACTCGGTGCTCGGTACTGTAGATGCCTGAGCCATGCAACGGGTGTCTGTAAGAACAGCCTGAGATCCTCGCGCCAGGTGCGCGTCGCAGCGTAGTAGGCATCCGCCACCAGCACGTCGTCCAGGTCACTGTCCGATCCCTTGGATCGGCCTGATCCTTCGGGCCGGTCAGCGGCCGTTCGCACGTACCACAACCCGGTCATTCCGGCCGGGTATTCGAAACGTCTTTTCTGCCACTCTTCGGTGACACGAGCGGCTTCCTCCCGTGTGAGTGGCTTTACACCGACCAGGCACAGGTCGCCGCGGATCACGTTAACCAGTTCGGGAAAGCGATCCCACTCCAGGCGTTCGAGCCAGCGCCCGATCAGGCTATACGACCCATCCTCCAGCCGCGTCTGAAAGCGCAGCAGGTCGAACGTGCGCACATCCTCCGCCCCTCCTGGCGTGGCTCCCGCAGTCGTGACACAAGGCACGCGGCGGATCAACTGCCCACGCGAGGTCATCCACGCGGCAACGCCGGCGAGCATTGATAACGGCACTGTCACCAGCAACAACAGCAGCGCGGCGAATCCATCGCAGAATCGTCGCAGGCTTCCCCCCAAAGGTTGCGGCCTGGCTTCGGCGAGCAGAAACTCGTCCACGACCTCGGTGACCTCGGAGGTGTTGGGGTCGCCGATCAGGTGTTTATCCACGACGCGATGCTCGATGTTGACCAGCCGGCCGACGTAGGTGTTGGGCAGGACGGTGCTGTCTGTGATCGTGGCCTCGTCATCGATGATGGTGTTCTTGCCGACCATGGCGTATGGCCCCAGTTCAACATCGCGGCCGATCAGACAGTTCGCTCCGATGTAGACGGGCGGCGCGATACGGGCAGTCGGGTGGATGACATGATTCTTGCCGATCCACACCCCCGGCGCGATCTGTAGCGCGTCGATCGCCAACGGCCATGCGCTCGTCAGGAACATTTTCTGTGCCGCCTGGTAAGCAGCGAGAGAGTCAATCGGGTTCCAATATCCATCCAACTCGAACCCATCCACCGGCAACTGATTGGCGAGCAGGGTGGGGAGCAGTGCTTCGTTGATGTCGTACACCACCTTCGGCGGGATGAACTGCAACACACGCGGGTCGAAAATAGCTGCTCCCGTGCAGGCCAGCGCACGCCCGCCGTCCACCTGGTGATCACCCGGCTGGTTCTGAACCGCCCGGTTCCGGACCGCCACTACGTGCCCCTGCTGGTCGACGTGCGCCAGGTATCCCGGCTGCCCCTGCGCTGCGGTATGCGGCGCGGTATGCGGCGTGCAATCACGCAAGATCAACGTCGCGGCGCTCTGCCGTTCACGATGCTGTGCCACCGCCGCTGCCACGTCCAGGTCGATGATGGCATCCGCCGGCAGCACGATGAACGTGTCCTTAAGATACGGCCCGGCGCGCTTGATTGCGCCGGCCGAGCCAAGGAATTCGCGCTGCAGAATGTATTGGATATCCACTCCCCAACGATGTCCGGCGCCGAAGTATGCCTCGACGCTCTCACCCTGCTGGTACAGACACATGAGGATATTGCGCAGTTTGTTCCGGGCGAGCAATTCAACTGCGAACGATGCAATCGGTCGGTCGGCGATGGGCAGCATCGCCGCAGGTACGCGTTGTGTAAACGGACCCAGTGGGCTGTGTTCGTTGGTGGCTATGATGACTGCCTGCATGTCTATCACACTCCGCTATCGCGCGCCGCTATCGCGCTCTTATGTGGTGGCCTGTTTGACATCTGCAAAGAGCGGCACCACTTTGTCAAACTTCGTCAACTCGATGGTGCGCAACACGTCCCCGGAGCAGCCTGCAACGCGCACCTCGCCGCCGCGATTCTTCGCCTCACGACTGAGTCGCATGATGAACGCCAATCCCGCACTGGACATGAACGTGGTATTGCTGAAATCCAGCACCAGGCGCGGGCTGAGCTCCAGGGTCTGCAGACCGGTGTCTGTCACCTGGGGCGTCGTGGAGACGTCCAGGCGCCGTGGCATGGCCAAAATCGTCCATCCGGACACAACCTGTACGCGCTCTGCGTCCGCCGGCGTTTGTGCATGGGAGCGTGACGCGCGGAACGCGCTGTCAGTATCCTCGTGTATCTCAAAAAACTGTGTCAGCCGCAACAGGGAGAGAACTTTTATGATCGGCGGGGGGACCGCGGCGAGCACCACATCCCCCCCCGCATCGCGCGCCTGTTTGGTCAGGCTGACCAGCGCGCCCACACCCGTGCTGTCGAGGAATTCCGCCTTGGACAGATTGACGATGATCTTGGACGTGTTCGCCACCATGGAGATGTTGGCCAACACTTCCTGCGCCTTGAGCGTAAAGGCTGGGGCGCTGTGCGCATCCAACCTGCCAGAGATATGAATGATCGCTGTGTCCTCGACGATGAGCGCATCGGCGACTGGCAGCACGGGGGCCACCGGGCCGGACCGCCGCATCACCCACCACTGGCGAACGAAGAACAGACCAAAGCCGGCCAGGTCAACCACATAGCGCTTCCACAACCGGCGTGGCTCCTGAATCAGACGAAAGAGCCACTCCAGCCCTGCGTGCTGCATCCACTCCGGGGCGCGTCGTGTAGTGCCCGCGATGAAGTCAAGCGTGCCGCCCACGCCGATCATGATGGGGATGCTAAGCTCGCTCGCATGCATGTTGATCCACTTTTCCTGCTTTGGGTTGCCCAGGGCCACCAGCAGGATATCTGGATGGGCAGCCCTGATGGTATCGAGCAAGGCCGGGTCAGGCTCGAACAGCGACGGGATCGCCGGCGAGGACACGCCGGCGATGCGCAAGCCGGCGTTAAGCTCCTGCAGCCGGGCAGCGGCGCGCAAGGCCACGCCCGGAGCGCCGCCCAGGAAATAGAGGGAGTAGCCATTTTGTGCCGCACGCGCCGCGAGCGCCGGCACCAGGTCCGCGCCGGTAACCCGCCCCGCCAGCGGCACACCCAGTGCTCGGGCGCCCCACACCAGGGGCATCCCATCGGCCGTTGCCATGTCGGTTTCCTGCAGAATTTGGCGCAACTCCGGGTCGGCATGGGCCTTGATCACGAAGTCAGCGTTCACCGTGGCGATCTGATGGCTTTTGCCGGTTGACCGCCCCACCATGATGAATTGCTCGATGCGGTCGAGCGCTTCCGCCATGCTGAGGTCATCGATCGGCACACCCAGGATGATGAGCAGTTTGCGCATTGTGATTCACCTTTTGCTCAAGTGATTAGTAGGCCCCTTTTCCAGACATGACGGCGGGGATGGTCTTGAGTAATATTTCGATGTCCTTTAGCAGGCTTTGCTCTGCAATGTACTGCATATCCAGCTCGATCCAGCGCTTGAAGCTCATGTCGCTCCGCCCCGAGACCTGCTGCAAACCAGTAATCCCAGGCACAGCCTCCAGTCGCCTCAGTTCGTCAAACGAGTACTGCGACACTTCCTTCGGCACGGGCGGGCGTGGCCCGACCATGCTCATCTCACCTCTGAGAACGTTGAAGAATTGAGGCAGCTCGTCAATGCTCAACTTGCGGATCACCCGCCCGACACGGGTTACGCGCGGGTCGCGCTTCATCTTGAACACGGGACCGCTGGCTTCGTTAAGCGCCATCAGTTGCTCTTTGCGCGTTTCCGCATCCACATACATCGAGCGGAACTTGAAGCACGTAAACGGCACACCCCATTTGCCAACGCGCGTTTGCCTGAAGATGACCGGCCCAGGGGAATCCAGCTTGATGGCGATGGCCGTGATGAGCATGATCGGCGCTGTGAAGGCGATCAACAGGCTGGCGAAGATCATATCCAGGATGCGTTTGAGCTGGTGGACGATCTTGACACGAATCACCCAGCGTGTGATGGTGAACCGCAACCGTTGTGCCGAGTAGGAGCTGCGAAAACGCTGCTCGGCATAAATCTCGAGCATGCGGGCCGCCTTGTCGTCCAGTTGCCGTTCGATGGCAGTGTTGGTCATCGATGTTGTCCTCAGTGTCGTCTTTGCTGTAGGGCAAGCTGTATCGGCATGTATGCCGCGCTTGCCCTACAAGCTTGCCCTACCGATGTCTTTGATGATACCTTAACGCACTTCGTTGTTGCGAGTTGTGCGCGCCCAACCCTGTTTGTCCAGGCCGGCCAGCACACGCGCCAGCAACCACACCTTCCACAATACAAGTACAGGTGAGTACAGCAAAGTGTAATACACTTTTCGCGGTGCGCGCACAAGTGCTAAACCAGCCAATACGTAACCAAAATGTATCACAATTAACACACTGGCGATCACCACACCAACGCTCAGCCCCGCTATCGCTGCGCCGGCTAGACAAAAGACGCTCAGGAAAACCAGCAGGGAGGTCGGGGGAATGAGCTGCTCCATGGCCGCGTCAAAGAGCACGAAGCTGTGGCGTTTCAGTGCCTGGCGCAACAACGTGGGCACGTAGCGGCGCAGCATCTGCAGCCGCCCGCGTTCCCAGCGCACGTTCTGGCCCTGGGCATTGGCCAGGCTATCCGGCATCTCGGCCCACACCACTGCGTCGGGCGCAAACATGACTCGTTCCCCGCCCAGCACCAGGTTCATGTGGAACTCAATATCCTCTGTCAGCGAGGCCGTCCAATGCTGTGCCTGCATGACAGCGGCGGCAAACATCATCCCGTTCCCTTTCAACCCAGCCGACCCGCCCAGCACCATGCGACCTTGTGGGCGCAGGTAGTGCAGTACGGCCAGTGCCGCAAAACGTAACGCGGCGCCCCACGAACGGTCCGGGGTACGCACGGCGTAATATGCCTGTACCACGCGTTCCCCCCGGTTCAAACGGGCATTCAGCACGCTGAGGAAATTCCCTGAGACATCGGTATCCGCATCGATGATGACCACCGCGTCAAAGCGTTCGCCCGCCGGCACATTCGTCTCCCCTTCCCACAAGCGCGCTAACAGCCATTCCAATGCGTACCCTTTGCCGCGTTTCTCAAGATCCACCCGCTCGTGGGCGACTGCCCCACATCGCCGAGCCAGCTCGGCCGTGCGGTCGTTACAGTTATCTGCGACCACGTGGACGGCGTAGTGCGACTTCGGATAATCCAGGCGCTGCAAACTATGCAGCGTCTGCTCGATGAGTTGTTCCTCGTTATGGGCCGGCACCAGGATCGCGAACCGGTGCGCCCGTTCACCCACCCGCACGTTCGTCCGCGTGGGTGCAAACAGCGCCGCGCAGGTGAGCAACGCCAGGTAGCCCACCTGGATCACCAGGATCAGCTCGATCAACGCCACGATGCCGCCCAGGCAGATTTGGCCGATTTCAATGAGCATCTGCATATGTCACCTGCGGACCTTCCGGCCGTTCGCAGCCGGAAGGGTCACCCCTGGCGATCGACATCAACAGCGCCAATGCGAACAACGGGTCCGCGGGGGGCTGTAGCCCCAGCCACGTGTTCATGCGGGTCACATCGGCCGCAAAGCGGGTCACCTCCGCCGCGCGCGCTGGGCGCAGATCGAGCGTGGACGAAGTCCCAGCCAACGCCAGCGTACGCTGCGCCAGTTCGAGAATGGATATCCCCTTGCCACTGCCGATGTTGACAGGGGCATCAACCGCGTCGGAACGTGCCATGCGCAACAACGCCTCGACCACCGTATCCACCCACACAAAGTCGATCAACTGTTGCCCGCCATACACGATCAGGTTCAGCCCTTGCAGCGCACGTTCGATCCAGATCGGAATCACACGATCTACGTCCCGCGGGCCGTAGACGTTGGCCAGGCGCACCACCGACGTCCTGAGGCCCGCGGGGGCATTGAACACACGACAATACGCTTCCCCGGCGACTTTGCTGGCCCCATACGCGTTTTTGCTGTTTAGCGGATGGTCTTCGCTCACCGGCAGGCAGGTCGCCTCTCCATACACCTCGCGCGAGGATGTAAACACCAGCCGGCGCACGCCGCACGCCTGGGCCGCCTTCAATACGTTCAAGGTGCCGGTGACGTTGGTGGTGAATGAATAGTCGATGTCATTGACGGCACCGATGACGTTCGACTGGGCCGCCAGGTGGAACACCACCTCGGCGCCGCTAAAGCACTCACATACGCGTTCATAATCGCGGATATCCGTCTTCAGAAAAGTGACCGCGCTGCCGCTCAGGTGATGGCTGATGTTGGTCACCTTACCCCGGAACAGATTGTCCACGATCACGACGTCACCCCATCCGTCGCGGACCAGCCGGTCCACCAGGTGACTGCCGATGAACCCTGCGCCTCCGGTCACGATGATTTTCATAGTTGCTCCTGTCTCAGACTGCTCAGACTCCCGGAGTCTGAGACCCCGCAGACCTGTGAGGTCTGCGGGGTTACATAGCGATTCAGCCGTTCCACGTAGCGCTCCAGACTCCTCGCCTGTT
>JAMDDR010000273.1:20567-24596 GCA_023488685.1 Chloroflexota bacterium
CGCGGACCAGCCGGTCCACCAGGTGACTGCCGATGAACCCTGCGCCGCCTGTCACGATGATTTTCATAGTTGCTCCTATCTCAACTTGGTCAGACTGGTCAGACTCCCGGAGTCTCTGAGACTCCGGGAGTCTGACCAGTCTTTGGCGTCACATAGCGATTCAGCCGTTCAACGTAGCGCTCCAGACTCATCGCCTGTTCCACAAGTTGTCTGCCAGCTTTGCCCATGCGTACCGCCTCCTGCGGCTGGCATAGCAAGCGTTCAATTGTCTCGCGCAATGCACGCGGATCGCCGGGCGGCACGTATACCCCATTCTCGCCGTTGGTGATCACGTCCGTCTGCCCGCGCGTGCGCGAGCACACCACCGCGCGCTCCATCGCCATCGCCTCCAGGATCGCCGTCACACCGGCCTGGAACTCCACGTCGTACAAGGGCATCACCATGAAACAACAGTCGGCATAGAGCTGGCGCAGTTCATACTGGCTGAAACGACGCACCGTCACGTTCTCGGGGGTAGCCTGGCCCTGTGTCGTATCCGTCTGCTTCGACCACGGGCTGGCGGCAGCAATCATCACGCGCACGTCGAGTCCCTGCACTGCCTGCAACAACGTGAGGTAATCACGGCGCTCCAGCCCCACCGCACAGATCAAACGTTGTGGCCGCGGGGTGACGGCGCGCGGGGAGAAGAACTGCGCATCCACCATGAATGGCGTCAACACTACGCGCTCCGCCGGCACGCGCCAGCGCGTTTCGATGAAGTGTTTCTGCCAACTTGAATAGACGAAGAACACATGGATATGACTCTGGATACCCAGCCAGTCAAAAAAGATCCGTTTCTTCCCTACTGAAAGAATGTGCACGATCATCATGTGTCGTGGGCGCGCAGGCAACATCCAGCCCAGGAACTTCAACAATAGTGCCAGAGGGATACCCACTTGTTCGCCATCCGTAAAGATCACGCGGTAGCGCCGGCACTGCCTGCAGCATGCCCACGCCAGCAACAGATTCGGCCCGCCCAACGCTTCGAGCGCCCGCCCAACCACGCCAGCCATTCGACGCGCGGATGCATAATCCAGCAACGTCGCGCCGAATGCCCGTGCCATGACCACGTAGTCGGGACAGGGCCGCAAGCCCTGGGCCACCTGGTCCTCCACCTGAGGATCGATCACACCTGATACGGTTAACAACACATCCGCCATGGCGTTACACTCCACCCCTTACACTCCCTACACTCCCGGAGTCTCCGAGACTCCGGGAGTGTAGGGAGTGTTACTCCGGGAACCTGACCCCTCATCCGCAACCTGCTTTAGCAAGTCAAGCAGCCGGGCGGTGTTATGCGCCGCGTCATAATCCTTTGCCACTCGTTCGGCGGCGCACGCCCCCAACTGCCTGCGCAACGCGACATCGTCGATCAGCCGCCGCAACGCAGCGGTAAGTGCGAGCACATCGCCTTTCGGCACGAGCAAACCCGTCTCGCCATCGCGCACGATCTCCGGTATGGCAGCCACATTGGTGGAGACCAGCGGTAAACCTGCCGCGCCCGCCTCCGATAGCACCATGGGGAGGCAGTCGCCGAACGTGGGCAGGCAGAAAATGTCACTGCGCCAGTAGAGTTGCTTCAGGGTATCGCTGTTGGGCTGCAGTTGGTTGTAGACGAACAAGCCGGGCTCCGGGTCCACACCGTCGCGTGTCACCAGGTGCAGTTCAACGCCCAGCGGCCTCAGCGCCCGGAAAGCCTCCAGCAGCAACCGTCCACCCTTGCGCTCCAGGTTCCCACCCACGAACAGGATGTTGACTGTCTTGTGCTCATCGTCGTGTTGGCCGGGGGGCGCCCAGGCGCGCACATCCACACCGGGCGGGATCACGGCCACTTTGGTCGCATCGGTCTCATAGTCTTTGACCAGTCCCTGCTTCGCCCAGTGGCTCCAGGTCACCAGCTTGCGCGCAGCGCCAAAGCAATCCCGGTTGAGCCGCCACTTCCAGCGCTCCAGCCAGCCCGGCCCGGCGCGGTGGTCGTACGAGGTGCCCAGTTCGTCGTATTGCAACGGCGTCGCATCCAGCGAGACGATGCTTGGGATGCGCCTGACCCAATCCGTCGCCAGGACTGCCGGCACCTGGGTATGGAAGAACAGGACGTCGAGCGCAACCTGACGGTCCAGCCTGTTCAGCAACCGCCGGGCGCGCCGGCCGGCGCGCACCGTCCAGTTACTCTTGTAGAGCGGCACCCCGGCGGCCCAGCCGCTCACTTCCCACGGCACCAGAGCCCAATAAGGCTCCACCGTGCGATCGCTCGGCACGAGCGCCTGCAGGTTACTGGCGTGTGTGATGTGGCCGAGCGCCTGCTCCAGGATAAATCCGATCCGGTATTGGTTCATGGTTGGCTGTGTTGTCATGGTCATTGCGCCACTGCGCTGTTGCGCCATTCACGTTCATGGCATCTGTTTCCGCGGCGTTCGCCCATACCGCAGACGTTGCCAGGGGTTATAGGCGATAGGCATGAGCAGGTTATAGACACGATCCTTCAATTTCTTGGAATGATTGACGAGTCTCAGGCGCATGCTGCCGCTACACCTCGACAGACGAAAGTGCAGTTCCGCCTGGGCACCCATATAATCCTTGAACTGACTCAACGATGCCTGTGGGGACCAGCCAAAGTCAACACAAGGGAATTCGGCTGCCACACCACATGCCGCATGCCAGTACAGGGCGGGCACACCGCCGGCTTTGACAAAATCCTGGCTGGTGCCGACGCGCCATAGCAGGGCGCTATGATCGTCGCGGCTGAGAATCGCGATGACGCCGCCGGCCATCTTGCCATCTGCCGTGCGGGCCGTATACAGGCGGCACCCATCCCGCTCTCGCATCCAGCGGAAACGCGCCTGCAAAACCTGCTCCCACCTTGCCGAGGGCTGCCAATCATACTTGGCCATGGTCTCGCGATACAACGAAACGAAGGCCGCAATGGCCCCATCCCCATCACTCTCCTCGACGCCGAACACGTGATCCTTCTCCACGTGGCGAATCTGGGTGCGCTTGGCGTGGCTCATGTTGAGCCATGCGCTCTTCAGATCGTGCATGTGCCACAGATGGCTGTACATGGGGATCACCTGCCAGCCATCAAAGATGAACGCGCGCACATCACTCAGAGCCGGCTGCAAATCAACCGTGATGTCGTCAACCTGTGCCGCCAGCGTGGCAGAGATCGCTTTCAGCATCTCGTAGTGCTCCGCCGACCGCTTCGCCACACTCTTGTGCTGGGACGGCGCCAGGACCGGCCCGCTGTAGAGGAACTCGTACCCGTCGGTGATCTTGATCCCCCAACGCTCCTGGTAACAAAAGGCCTGCCCGCCGGCGAGTTGTCCTTTACTGTCAAAACAGCCCAACACACGGAAGTGCACGCCGGGGTCCGTCTCACATAGCATCTGTAGCCAGTCGGAGCGCAGAAAGGTTTTGCCTTGTACGGATGCGGCAATGAGTTGATCCCAGGCCGGATACTCGGAAGCGTCTAGCGCACGAGCGGTATACATCATTTTCCTCCGCGAAATGATTCAATGTGGCGCGCCAGCTACTATCCAGCCGCCTGCTGCCGGTCGACGACGATCAAACTAATCGAATAGGCCGGCAGTTTTAGCATCCCAGCGTCGTCGAGCGTGATCGCCTCCCGTGTGATCCCCGTCACCTGCGCCTGGCTGTAGCGATAAAGGGTCGCCGTCCTTCCTGCTGCAAAGCTAAAGTTGTCGACGTTCAACTTGATCTGTGCCTCGCCGCCCGGATCCTTGTTGATGAGCATCACCATCAGGTTGCCGCTCTTGCCGTCCACGCTGGCGAAGGCTGACACTTTATCCGGATCGATGCTCACGGCTTGCACCGAGGTATCGCCAAAACGCCCGCCATTGTCGTCGTAGTTGGTGTACATCTTGAAGGCGTAATAGCCGGGCTGGTCGATCTCGGGATAGCGCCAGTAGCTGGCGAAGTACACATCCTCACGCCCGTAGATGCCGAGCACATCGGCAATTGCCAGCGCGCCGT
>JAMDDR010000400.1 GCA_023488685.1 Chloroflexota bacterium
GATTGTGGAGCGGCCAGACCATCTCCCGCCTGGGAGACGGCCTGTACCAGGTGGCGCTGGCCTGGTGGGTGCTTGAAAAAACCGGCTCCGCAGCGGCCATGGGCACACTGTTCACCCTATCATTCCTGCCCATGATCCTGTTTCTAATCGCCGGCGGTGTGGTCGTAGACCGCCTGCCCAGGATACGAATCATGTTGGCGTCCGATATTGCCCGCGGGGTGCTGCTGGGTGTGATCGCCGGGTTGGCCGCTCAACAGCAGTTGGCGCTGTGGCACCTTTACGCCGCCGGCCTGGTCTTTGGCTTTGTCAATGCGTTCTTCCAACCCGCTTATGCGGCGACTCTGCCGCAAATCACCCCACGCGAGGCATTACCGAGTGCCAACGCCCTGACCGACCTGAGCGGCCAACTGGCCGGTGTTGCCGGTCCCGCCCTCGGTGCGCTCATGGTCGCGGCGGGTGGCACAGCAGTGGCCTTTGGGTTGGATGCGTTCTCCTTCGCCATCTCCGCAGCCTGTCTGTTGCCGCTGGTCTTGGGCGTGGCACGCCCCGCGTCCCCTACGCCAGGCGCGACGCCGCAATCAACAGGCGTCATACACAGCCTGCGCGAGGGGTTGAAATTCGTCACCCATCTGCCCTGGCTATGGATCACCATGCTGATCCTGTCGCTCGTAAACCTGACCGGGCGCAGTCCCATGAATGTAGCCCTGCCCTTCCTGGTCGCACGCAACGCGGCAGGCAGCGTGGAGACGCTGGGACTGATGTACTCCCTCTTTTCCATCGGTGCGGTGATCGGCGCAGTCTGGATGGGGCGGCGACAGACCATCCAGCGGCGTGGCCTGCTCGTCTACGGCGGGCTGGCTTGCGCCGGCCTGCTCACCCTCGTGATTGGAACGGCGACAACGCCAGCCGGCATGGGCATCGCCGTGAGCGCGCTCGGCGTTACACTCACCATCACCAACCTGGCGTGGGCCAGCGCGTTGCAAGAACATGTGCGGCTGGAGCTGCTCGGCCGGGTGAGCGCCCTCAACACACTCGGTTCGCACGCACTGTTGCCACTGGGGTTCGGTCTGGCCGGCTGGGCCACCGACGCCATCGGCGCGCCACTCGTCTTCGTGATTGGCGGCGCGCTCATGACTGGGATGGCGACGATTGGCCTGATTCACCCAGCGACACGGCATCTGCAATAGCCCGCAGTGGCGGCCTTTACCGTAACGCCCCATCATGAGATCAGCACCTGCTCGACGGGCAGGCGCGGGCTGCGCAACGCCTCGACAGTAGGATAGCCCATCCGGAACATACTCAGTGCCTGCCATGCCGGGTTGCCGATCAAGTCGCGCAGTGCGTGACCAAAGCGCGGCTCAATCCCCAGGCTCTCTTCACGGCCTGCCCGATCCGGCATCTGGTGCATGACGTGCAAGGCCAGGCCGTGCGCCGTGGACCACAGATGAACTCGCTGCAGGAGTCGCCCGGCACGCAACTGCTGAACCGGCGCGGACTTATCTCGCACGGCCAGGATGCAAAAGGTCGCCGCCGTCGCCACATGTGTTTCGCGTGTGTTCTTTAACCAGGCCTGGTTGGATTGTTCCGGTGTAAACGTTGGCAGCATTTTAGCGACGGCCAGCGTTGGCCCCGTCACGCCAGAGGTGTCCAGCGTAATACCGTCCTTGTGCTGCTGCACGTCCTGCCAGGACATGCGCGACCAGCGAACGATATCCGCGGCTTGTTCGGTGTCATGGATCGTAGCCTCAGTGGCCTCGACGATCAGGTCACCGATGCATCGGCGGTCGCCAGCGGTCGTGAACCAGAACAAGCGTGCGTCAGGATCATCCTGGTTGAGCGCCTGTATTTCTGCCAGCATATCCTCACCCAGCGGACGGTTGGTGTCGTATCCAGCGCGGTTCATATGGCGTTGAGGAATGGCCCAGTAAAGATCAGGCGCCACCACCCCAGCAGGGGCCAGGTCTATGCGAGCCACATGGGTGACATCCGCAGCATCGGGCGCCAGCGTGATGTCGGTAGCGTAACTATTCGCGCCAGCAGCGAGTAGCAAATTCTCAAGCGCACAGCCCAGACCGATGTGGACATTGCGCTGGTAAGGATCGATGGCCTTGAGATTGCGCCGCAAATCGGCGAATAGATCGATGCACACCTGCCCGCCTCGCTCGGTGATCCTGAACAACCAGGGCTGGGAATTATCCGGATTTGCCGCGAGGATGGCCGCGCACACGAGAGCCAGGGGACCGCGTTCTGCGCGCCAGGAATCCCACACCACATAAGCCGGTCCTTGACCAATACTGAAGACCCCTTGATCGACTGCTCGCCCTAGTCCACCGCCGGCGACAAGCGCCAGGGATGCAAGTCCTGCGCCTTTCAAAAACGTTCTGCGGCTGATGGCATGTCGATAGTTCACGATCTTTTTACCCCTTTGGAGTGGCTAAACCCAGCTTGCGAGAGCAGGGATTGCACTTCGTAACGATACAGATCCGCCGGATCACCCAGCAGAGGCTGCAATTGGCCGAACACCTCCAGCGAGACCAGCCCATGCAGGCGCGACCAGCTTGATAGGGCCAGGTACAGTGTGTGTGTTGGGACGTGATACCCACGCGTTTTGATCACCGCTGCCAACTGCTCTCGCAGCGCTGCTGGCATATGAGGCATCCATGCTCGTGACGCCCCACCGAGAGGTTGCGCGGCCTGCATCACCGCCAGGATGAGATCGAGACCGCGCCGGGCCAGCGGCACAATCTGTGCCCAATCAGGCCGGTAGCCCACTGCCGGCGTTCCATACATCAAGGCAAACTTCACCGGGTCTGCGAGCGCCCATGCGCGATAGGCATGTGCGATGGCGACAAGGCGGCCGGCCGCATCGTCGATCGGTATGGCTTCACACGCCGTTTCCAGGGCAGTCACTTGTGCCTGGAAAGCGTCGGCTGTCAAAGCCGTCATCAACGCATCCCGGTTCTCAAAGTAGCGGAACAACGCAGCCGAACTGGTACGCATTTCACGGGCGATGGCGCGCAGTGAGAGACCATCCGGGCCATGGGCGGCCATTTGCCCCCAGGCCAGGTCTTTGATTTCCTGGAGTGTGGCATCACGTCGCTCCTCACGCCGCGTTCGAGACTTCTCTTGCATAGTAATCATCGCTTGTTTTGTTATCAGTGATTACATTATACTACACGCGGCGCAATCGCGTACCATCGAGGAGATGAGGGTCATTCAGCCTTTCGTCGGAGATGAGATATAGCGGGGCTTAGCCGCCAAGACGAACCACCAAGGACACCAAGAGCACCAAGAAAACGAATAAAGATTGTCTTGGTGCTCTTGGTGTCCTTGGTGGTTCGTATGTGGTTCGTATGAGGTTCGAAAGAGCGGTATGCTTGGACACATGGTTCACCTACAGCGTCTGCGCGTGGAGAGGCCTTCCGACGATTGGCCGGACGGCTACCCATTCAACGTGCCGGTGATCCGCGCGCTGGAACCATTGGCATTCACCTCGGAGGTCACCTTCTTCGTCGGCGAGAATGGTTCCGGCAAATCCGCGCTGCTGGAGGCGATTGCATGCGCGGTGAACGCGATCACGGCTGGCAGCGAGAGCGTCAAGACGGACCCCACATTAGCCCCTGCGCGCGCGCTGGCCAGGCACTTTCGGCTGTCATGGACGAAGCGAACCAACCGTGGCCTGTTCCTGCGCGCCGAGGACTTCTTCGGCTATGTCAAGCACATGGCGCAGACACGCGCCGAACTGGAGCAGGATCTTGCCGGCTTGGACGAAGCGTACAAGGGCCGCTCGGCTGAGGCGCTGGGATGGGCGCGTGTGCCCTACATGCGCGAGTTAGGCGAGATGAAACGGCGTTATGGCCGCGGCCTGGACGCCTACTCGCATGGGGAGAGCTTCATCGAGTTCGCCCAGGCGCGTTTTGTGCCGAACGGTCTATATCTACTCGACGAACCGGAGGCGGCGCTATCACCCAAGCGCCAGTTGGCGTTCCTGGCACTGATGATGCAAGCCATCAGCCGGGGTGGGCAGTTCATCGTCGCCACTCACTCGCCCATCCTGATGGCCTATCCTGGCGCTGTCATCTTCAGCTTCGACGATGCACACCTGCATCCGGTGGCCTACGACGAGCTCGAACATGTGTGGCTCACCCGCTCGTTCCTCAACAAACCAGAGCAATGGCTGAACCACTTAATAGAGGAGTCAGATCAAACCGATACTGAGGCGTAGGTGACGCCGTGCCACAAAACAGGCGTGTGCACAGCCATGCCGCCAATGCGCGCAGAGTTGCCACCAGATGGCAAACGCCTCATTCGGTAATCCTGGCAATAAAGCTCGAGATGGGGCATCTGCTTGGCGACAGATGTCAGGGGGTTTTGACAACTGACAACTCGGGATGACAGCCATACGGCTTGTGCGTGTTCTCACTGCTGTGGCGGTCAGGATTTCTGCGTGGATAGCACAGACGCTGGATGACTTACACATCGACGTTTGTCATTCCGACGCGCAGCGAGGAATCTCTGCCGATGTCGGCTCAGATCCCTCACTTCGCTTCGGGATGACAACCATGAGATTGGGATGACAACGATACGTTTGCACTGCCGGCGCGGAATCGAGCGGTGGACAGATCCATTGCCCAACCATCGTCAATGGCAGGCGGCCCGGTCTCTCTCCATTTGCTCCCAGCCGCCCACTACGGTGGTTTGCATGGACAGCGCCCTGTCTCTCCCCTTTTGCTATCAGCCCCGTCTCGGGGCGTCTCTTGGAGACAACGCGGTCGGGACATTTAGCCCCGTCCCGGCGCCGAGTGTTCAGCCTGCATCTGAGGACGCAGGCTGAACACTCGGCATGCCGGATACGTCAAGGCGCCCGCCCGTTACGCCGGCGTCGTCACAGACTCGGGCGGGTAGCTGATCTCCACCAGCTTGGCGGCAATGGTAGCCCAATCGATGCTGTCGTCGAACTCCACCTTGACCGTCTTGTCATTGCGGTCGGCTTTGACAAACGTCACACCGGCCAACGCCGACAGATTACTCTGAATGGTCCGCTCGCACCCACCACAACCAATCTTCGGGACAATCGCAACTCGTTTGTTCATGACATTCACTCCTTATCGCTCGATCATTCTCAGGTGAAAACACCCACACGCGATCACTTGAAGCGCCAGCCGAAGCGCTAGCCCTTCACCGTCCGCTGGCGTGCTCAAACAATCCTGCAATCTCACTCAACACCTTCTCGCGCCTGGACGCGTCGTCACCTCGCACGGCTTCCGTCACACAGTGCGCCAGGTGCCCTTCCAGGACGACTTGCGAGACTTTGTCAAGCGCCGCCTGCACGGCATTTATTTGTTGGATCACGTCGATGCAATACTCGTCCTGCTCCACCATACGCTCGATGGCGCGCACGTGCCCCTCGATACTCTGCAGCCGGCTCA
>JAMDDR010000458.1 GCA_023488685.1 Chloroflexota bacterium
AGCGTTGAGGAGTGTGGCGGCAAGCAGCGCCAGGGCGAGTGCGGTGTTGCACAGGGTTGTTCCCAACGAGTGTCTCGATGCGTGGCTAGATGAGTGTTTAGATGCTTGTCTCGTAAGAATGCTCGATAGTGTGCGTCTTGTGCGTCTGGAGAGTGTTCTGTTCATGGCGTTCAATACCTCTATCAATTGACGAGATGCGCGTCCAGGACAACACTGTTATCCGGCCACAAGCTCCCGTCAGGCTTGAAGGCCTCAAGCCGCACGCCGTCTGACGCGGCGTACCAGCCGAGGCGCAGCGTGGCAGCGCGCGCTGGCCAGTCGATCACGTGTTGATCCAGGATCGACTCGCCGGCGTCCCACATGCTTGTTGGATAAGCGCCTTGCACAGGCTGTGCATCCTGTTGATAAATAATCTTCCCGTCCGCATCCAGGACGTGTATGAACAAAGTGTAGTCCCGATCGGGCAGTTTCAGGCAGCGCCAATGCAACGTGAGTGCGCGCCGGCCCTCAGACACTTGGCTGTCCATCCCTTCCAGCTCGATGAGGCGCTCACCCGCGCGGGCAAAGACCGCATCGAGTGGGTGCTGAGGCTCAGGCGCCTGCTCGATCGGCCCCAGCACCTTGAGCCGGCTGATCTCAAACCGATCGGTGTTGGCCCGGTCGATGGGCAACAACGGTGGGGTTTCGTAGACGCCGCGCACGCTCACCTGGATGGTGGCGACGCCGCGTGGGGCGTTTGCGTCAATTGGGAGTTGATAGTCATCGCGGTAGAGTTTGCCTGGCTCCCACCGTTGGGTGTCGAAGCGGCCGTTGAATGGGATGGCTTCGCGCCGGCCGATCAGCCGGCCCTGCGCGTCGTGCGCCGTCAGAACGGCGTGGTAGCTCTGGGACAGCGGTTGCAGCGCGCCCCAATACAGGCTCACGCTCGCAGCCTCGCCAGGCTGCACGCTGCGCTGGTTGATTTGCGCATGCAACAGCCGGATCTTGCCACTGAAGGTCACACCCGTGCGGCCAGGCAAGGCTTCGATCTCCTGCTCCCCAAGGGAACGGGGCGGCTCAAATGCCGGGCGGATGAGGGTGAACGGCGTGAGTGCGCTCAGGCTTGCCAGGGCCACGCACGCACCCAGGCTTGCCAGGCGCCGTAAGCGCAGCGGCGTGAGCGCCATGAGCGCCAGCCAACCCGCTGCCACCAGCAGTACCACCAGCGCGATGCCGGGGAAGATCAGGCGGCTGTTTTCGGTGCCCACGTAATCGCGCAACCACAAGAGATAGGACGCCAGCAGGGTGAGCTCCCACACGACAAGGAGGGCGATGGGCATATCACGTCGAAGGTTGAACGTGGCGCGCCGAACGATGCGCGCGCATCCAATCACCGCCAGCGCGAGCGCTATGTAGAAGACGATGTTGAGCCAGGCCGGGTAACGCAACTCGATGCCGAGGACACCCCAGTACGAGATCAATACCTCGGGGATGGACTGGATCATCTGTACGAATGTCAGCGCCGGCTGGCGCAGCAGCGTTTGGTTGGCAGCCTGCACCTGTGCCCAGGCAAGCGGGTGAGCGTAGTGCGCGACGTTGTACACGAACCACCAGCCGGCTGTCAGCGCCAGGCCAGCGCCCACGGCAATGCCTGCCAGCGCGGCGAATCGGATGGCATGGCGCCAACCGCTGTGCCGTTGGACGCTCATGCCGGCGATGAGCGCGGCTGCCGGCACCAGCAGCCCCAGGCCGGTCACTTTGCACAGCACGGCAACGCCGATGAGCGCGCCGAGAACGAGGAAAGAGATAAGAGATTGGAGATGAGAGATTGGAGATTGCGGCCCAACGTACTGGGCTTGCGGCCCAGCGTACTGGGCGGGAATAGCGTTTGGAGAGCGTCCCACATCTCTAATCCCCAATCTCCAATCCCTCCTCCAATCCCTCATCTCTAATCTCCATACTCTGACCATCCACCAGCATGCCAGCGTGGCGGCGAAGGTGATGGCAATGTCGTTGCTGACGATGCTGCTGATGTTGATGAACTTGGGGTTCAGAGCGATGAGCGCGGTGGCTAGAAGAGGCAGGAGCTGAGCGGACTTGCCCTCACCCCCAACCCCTCTCCCGGGGGGAGAGGGGAGAGCGCTTTCATCGCCAGCCCTGCTCGCGGGGGGAGAGGGGAGAGCGCTTTCATCGCCAGCCCCGCTCGCGGAGGGCAGAGGGGGAGCGACCTCACCGCCAGCCCTACTCGCGGAAGGCGAAGGGAGTTTGTCCTCAGCACCGACCCTTCTCCCGGAGGACGAGGGGAGTTTGTTCTCATGCTCAACCCTTCTCCCGGAGGATGAGGGGGGAACGAGGCGGCGCGCGATGGCATACACCAGTAACAGCGTGAGCGCGCCGAGTAAGGTTGACACCAGGCGCGCGGCACGCACGGCCCACACGCTGCTCTCATAAGGGAAGTCCTCGGCTGCCGTGTGCGCATATTGATTGGTCACGCTGCGGTGGTCGGCGTTCACGTCGGGATCGAACCAGTCGGGGTTCAGCCGGCTGATGGCGGGCAATTGGGTGCGATCAAACGGGGCGATAACGGCCGCCACCAGCGCATAGTACAGTGGCGGCTGGATGATCTCGTGTGACGCAGCCAGATCGTGTTCCAGGTGAGGCAACCGGCGCTCGCGTGCCAGGTAATCCGCGTAGTGAAAGTGGTCGCCTTCGTCCGGCGCCTCGAACACGGGCAGCGTGACGTTATAGAGGACGCTCAGGGCCAGGAACAATGCGAGGATGGCGAAAACGAACGCAGAAGGACGGGTGGCTGATGACCGGGCTGGCTGCGCGTTCGTCGTGCGTTGCGCGTCGTTCGTCACTGTTTGCTGAGCCATCGAAACAGGTTGCGTGCGAAGAGACGGTCGTCGACCTGATCGAGGTCACTGCCCGGCCCTGGGCCGTTTTGGAACAGATTGCGGTCGCACACGCCGGCCAGCCGGCCGCCACCGGCGCTCTCCCGCACAAACACACAGGCGACCACGTCGCCCGCCTGTACTTTGGCTTGATCCGCATCTGGCAGGATGCAGCCGCTGCGCGCGAGTGGCTCGCACTTGGCCAGCACCTCATTCTCGGCCAGCGTGCCATTTGATATGCGGAACTGGCTGATGCCTTCGCCGCGGATGGTCTTGACGCCGGCCATCACCGGGTGTGAGGATTCGACCGCGCTGATATCGACTGCCGGTTGGAAATTGTCCGTAAAAACCTCGATACCGAATTGGCCCAGGAAGCTGTTGTCGCTGTCCCAATTATTCGGCCCATACTGGAAATCGGCATAGGCCAACAAGCTGCCGCCTTTTTGATAATAAGTGCTGAGCACGCCGGCTTCATCCGTCGTCAGCGCCCGCGCATTCGATCCGAGCACGATGACGGCGTAGTTGGCAAGTTGCCCGGCGGTGATGGTGTTGCCGGCGGTGAGCACGTATTCGTCCACGCCGAGCTGTAGATCGTTCTGCAGCACTTCAGCGCTCAGGCGGGTGAAGCTTTCCGGCTTGCTGCCGTCGTCGCCAACGCGCGAGTGCGGATAGTCGCTCTCCGGAACGTGGTCACCCTGGATAAACAGCACGCGCTTTTGGGCAGGGCGGTCACTGTTGCTGCTGAAGGATGGGACGAATGCGCGCGGGGTCAGCGCCTTCGCAGGCTGCCCATCCACCGGCTGCGCCGTCGCACGCACAGCGTCCGGGGCCGGGCCGCACCCGGCAGTAAACGCCAGGCACAGCACGGTGACGAGCAGAAGAGAGAGGGGGAGAGAGGGAGAAGAGGAGAAGAGGAGATGTGGCAGCAAGCTCCTCATTGCCCCTACGCACCCACGCTCTTCAGCACTCCTCGGCTCCCTCTCTCCCCCACTCCCCCTCTCCCTTGCTCCCATGCTCCTCAGCTCCTCTATGCCCCGTACTTGGCCAGGCGCTGTGCGTGCGCCAGGGCCAGCGTGATGATATCGGCTGCGTGGAACGTGCCCAGCCCGCCGGTGGATGCTTCGCGCTCGCCGAAGATGACGCTGCGGTCGCGCCGCGCGGTGGCCGGTGCCCACAGCAACAGTGGGACGGGGTGCCACGAGTGGCTCTTGAGCTGGCTCGGCGTGCTGTGATCGCCGGTGACGACGAGCACGTCGGGTTTGAGCGCCATCAGCGTGGGCATGGCCGCATCGACTTCCTCAATGACCTTCATCTTGGCATCGAAGTTGCCATCCTCGCCGCGCGAGTCGGTGTACTTGACGTGGATGAAGAAGAAGTCGTAATCGTTCCATACCTGCCCAGCGGCTTCGAACTCCTCCTGCACGCTGTGCGCGTGGTGCTCAATGCGGTTCATGCCGACCAGCGACGCCACGCCGCGGTACATGGGATACACGGCGATCACGGCCGCGCGCACCCCGTACACGTCCTTCATCTTCGGCAGCTTCGGGTCGCCAGCGAAGCCGCGCAAGGTCATGCCGTTGGCAGGATGCTCGTTGCGAATCACCGCGGTGGCCTTGGTGATCCAGTCCTGGAACAACCTGGCGGTGCGTTCCGAGGCGGCGTCGCGGGCGACGACGGGCAGTGGCGGGACGCCGGTGCGCTGGGGGTCCGTCTCGTCGAGGTTGGCGCTCAGGCCGCCGCCGCGCATGACCACGACGAACCGGTAATCCTGCACCGGCTTGACGAAGATCTCGACGCCCGGCTCTGGATTGTTGATGCCGGCGGCGTTGATCTTGTCCACCAGCTTGACGCACACTTCCGTCGGGATGCGGCCCGCGCGGCGGTCGGTAATGATGCCCTGCGCATCGAGCGTGCAGAAGTTGCCGCGCGCGCACACGTCCTGGTCAGTCACCGGGAAACCGATGCCGACCGCCTCCAACACACCGCGCCCGATCTCGTATTCCAGCGGGTCATAGCCGAACAGACCCAGGTGACCGGGGCCGCTGCCGCCGGTGATGCCGATGTCGACCGGATGGTGTTGGCCCAGGCAGCCCTCCGCCGCCAGTTTGTCCAGGTTAGGGGTGTTGGCTGCCTCAAGTTCAGTTTGGTCATCGCTCGCCCGGGGTAGACCACCCATCCCGTCCATCACGAGCAGAACGATTTTGGTCTTTGCGGGTTGAACAAGTTCCTTGAGAAGTTTGAAATTAGCCATTTGTGAACGATTATAGACATAATCCCTGTCTTCGCGCTTTGCGAAGGTATGCTTTTCGAGCTTGGCACGCAGATCGCAAAGTGTAGCGGCGACGGGAGCCGGTGAGGCTGACCTCGGGCAATTTGTCACCAATCCATTTGCTGATGGTTGAGAGGTCGTAACCATCAAAGAGCTTGGCGGCGGCGGTGATGGTGATGATGTCGTTGAGTTGGATGCGTTTGCTCTCCTCGATGGTTTCTACGCGCACGATGCGTTGGCGTACAGTGGCCTGGATCGTTTCAGTCTTGGGCATATCATTAACCT
>JAMDDR010000012.1:0-22285 GCA_023488685.1 Chloroflexota bacterium
TGATGGCTGGGTATTCCAATCCCGCCTGAGCCCCGTATATGTCTGTCTGTGCGAAGCCGTCACAACTCGTTATGCTTCATCACAATGGCGGGAGAACCAGCTTTATGCTCATTTATCGTAATCGTCGGGATCGCGGGCGATTGGCGCCATAGAGAAGGCAGGCAGCGCTCGGGCACGCGCATGTACAATGGACCGGCATGTTAACGCCCGATAGCGCGTCTGTGCCTGCTGACGCAGAGCCATTTGCACACAACACACCTCGAGACACCCGGCGCTCCATCGTAGGCGCTGCGACCATCATCTCTATCGGCAATCTCAGCAGTCGTGTGGTCGGTCTGTTTCGCGAGATTGCCAAGTCCTATTTCTTCGGCAATGGCCGCATGGCCAGCGCCTTCGAGTTGGCCTCCAACCCGCCTAGCCAGTTCTACGACTTATTGGTCGGCGGCATGCTCAGTTCAGCATTAGTGCCGACCTTCAGCAACCTGGTCGGAGACGAGAGTGATGAAAACCAACTGGCAGAGTTCGGCAGATTGCTGGGAGCATTGATCGGGCTTGCCTCTGTCGCCCTGGCAGCGCTGGTTGCGTTGCTTTGGATGTTTGCGGGTCCACTCGCCGGCATCCTGGCCGGCAATCCCAACCAGGACCTTGACCTGGTGGCAAACCTGCTGCGTGTCACGATCCCGACGATCATCTTCCTGAATCTCAGCGGTATCTTTACCGCGGCGCTCTACGCGCGCCGTAAATTCGCCATCACGGCCTTCACGGCGACGATCTTTAACCTGACCATGATCGCATGTGTTGCGCTGCTCGAACGCAGCCTGAGTATCACCGCACTGGCTGTCGGCATGCTGGCCGGCAGCATCTTGCAGTGCGCCATGCAGGTTCCCGGCCTGAAGGGCATCCCCATCAAACTGTCGCTCAACTGGCGGCATCCCGGCATCAGCCACATCATGCAGCTCTTCCTGCCCGTGGCGGGTGGCCTGGCGCTGGCCCAACTGGCGGCACTGGTCAGTTTCATCCTGGCGGGGCACACCGGCACAGAGGGCCCAGCAACCATGCGCTACGCCGCCCAGGTGATCCAGTTCCCACTGGGTATGACCGCAGTTGCCGTGTCGTCGGCGATCCTGCCGTCGCTGTCCGCCTACGGCAGGGCATCCTCACTCGGCGATTTCAAAGCCACCCTGGCACACGGGCTGCGGCTGGTTTGGGTCCTGATTGTCCCGGCCTCAGTCGGTCTCTTCGTGCTGGCACAACCTGTGGTCGCGCTGTTGTTCGAGCGCGGGGAATTCAGCGCTGCCAGCACGGCGTACACGGCGCAGGCCTTGCGCGCCGCCGTTCCAGGGTTGGTTTTCGCCGCCATTGACCAGCCGTTGATTTATGCTTTTTACGCACAACGCGATACGCGCACGCCTACCCTGATTGGTCTGGCCTCCACCCTCTCCTACCTCGCCCTCGTCGGAGCACTATCTTTGCTGTCACAATACGGCTTGCGCGACTTCACGCTCAACGACCTCATCCTGGCAAACTCGCTCAAGACGGGGGTGGACGTATGTCTGATGGCCATTTGCCTCTCGCGCAAGATTGGTGGATTGCAGGGATTCGATCTGTGGCCGCTCGCGCTCAAAGTGTGCGCCGCTTCCGCACTGATGGGTGTTGCCGTTTGGTGGATAATGACGCTCATTCAGCACAGGCTTGGCGACGCACCATTCTTCACCAATGCGATCACCGCGCTCGCTGCGGCCGGCATCGGTGTCGTGGTCTACCTGGGCTGCACCGCGCTGCTGCGCGTGCAGGAATTTACGATGTTGCGGGGCATATTAAAGCGTTGAACTGCCCCGTGTACATGGCGTCTGTTTGGTTACGGTATTTTGATGGCTTTTGATAAAATTCGGCGTGTTTAATGAGATGGATACGAACACAACTTACATTGCGGCGGATCAGATAGCGACAACACCGCACGACACATCACATCCCGAGTCTGCCACCCCTCTGGGTGCAGGCTCAGAACCAGGATCGGATCAACAGCCCCCCTTGCGGCGTCCTGACTGGCTAAAGGTACGCGCTCCCTCTGGCGAGACGTACCACAACCTCAAGCGATTGATGCGCAGCAAGGCGCTGCACACCATCTGCGAAGAAGCCAATTGCCCCAACCTGTCGGACTGCTGGATGCGCGGGACGGCGACGTTCCTTATCATGGGCGACGTCTGCACCCGTTCGTGTGGCTTCTGCGACGTGAAGACCGGCCGGCCTTCCCCCCTCGACTGGGCGGAGCCGCTGCGCGTTGCTCAGGCCGTGAAGGACATGAACCTCGAACATGTCGTAATCACTTCGGTAAATCGTGACGAGCGTGCCGACGGTGGCGCGCCGATCTTTGCGTTGTGCATCCGGCGCATTCACCAGGTAAAACCAGACTGCACCATCGAGGTATTGATACCCGACTTCAAGGGCTCGGTCACTGCGCTGGAGATCGTCATGCGCGACCAGCCCGACATTTTGAACCACAACGTCGAAACAGTGCCCAGACTGTTCAAACATGTGCAGCCGCAGGATCACTACGAGTGGGCGCTCGCCACCCTGACGAATGCAAAACGCATTCAACCCGATGCCGTCACGAAGTCTGGCATGATGCTCGGTCTGGGCGAGACCAGCGAAGAGGTCCTGGCCGTCATGCGCGATCTGCGCAGCATCGGGGTGGATATTCTGACGCTCGGACAATATATGCAACCAAGCCGGCAACACCTGCCGGTGGAGCGCTACTGGCCTCCCGAGGAATTTGCCGAGTTCCGGCGCCTGGGTTTAGAGATGGGCTTTAAGTGGGTCGAGAGCGGACCACTGGTGCGCAGTTCGTTCCGGGCTGAGTTCCAGGCGCGCGCGTTGTCGAAGCGCTGGCAGGCCATCAAGGCACAGCAGGCGCAAGCACCGGCCGCATAATGCCTCATCCAGGGAACAGGGCCGGACTGCCATACGCAGAGTCTGGCTGTGCGGCGATGTCCCAAATGCCTTGTGAACGCGAGTAACTCACTGTGAAAACCATACTGTCAAATGTTAGGGACCGGATCAACCAGGCCAGGAAGACCAGGTCAAAATGGTTGTCCATTCTCGCGATTCTTCTCGTTGGGGTGCTCCTCCTGGATGTGGGTTTTGTCATCTTCCAGACACTCTCCATGGGGACGGATATTCAATCAGGGTTCAGTGTGCTGGATATTGCTGCGCAGCAGTCGCCGCCGGCAAAAGTCAATGTGACGTTCGTGGCACGTGCCAGCCCTTCTCCCGCGAGTGGTACTACCACCCAGCCAACCGCCACCCCAGCCAAGCAATCTGCTTCTGCTGCGACGGTCGCAGCACGCCAGACGGTCACACCCCTGGTTACGCCGGCGCTCACCGATACGGCGCCATCGCACGCCAATGGCGCACAACCAGGCGCATCACAAACGCAACTGGCTGCCGCGCAGCCCACCTCGGTACAGTGCACGAACCCAGTCGGTCAGCTCGTAACCGACACCGTTCAGAGCAAAGTGCTCGCCCGCGAAATGCAGGTGCACGTCTATCTGCCGCCTTGCTACGACAAGTCGATCTATGTGTATCCAGCCCTTTACCTGATCCAGGGCAGCGCCTTCCGGTTCGGCGAATGGGTCGAGGACGGCGTGCCGCGCATCGCCGACCTTCACATGAGCCTGGGCATCCTGCCGCCATTTATCATCGTCATGCCCGCGAGCGATCTCGAAGGGGGCAACTACAGCAAGTACACCTACTCAGTCAAGGGGAAAGGCTCCTGGGAGGATTTCATCGTCAACGAACTGGTCCCCACCATCGAGGACCGCTACGGCGCCTGGAAGAACCGCGCAGGGCGCGCCATTGGCGGCATCTCCCGCGGCGGCTACTGGTCGCTCGAGATTGGCTTTGCCAATCCGGACAAGTTCAGCGCCGTCGGCGGTCACAGCCCATCGATCATGCCCGACAAGCTCATCGGCACACCCGCCAATTTCAGTATGCTGAGCCTGGCGAAGTCCATCGACGCACTGAAATCGGTGCGTATCTTCCTGGATGCAGGCGATCGGGATTGGGCTCAGAGCGGCGTCAAACGTCTGTCCAGCGACCTGGACGCCAAGGGCATTTCTTACACCGCCAGCAGCGGTGAAGGCGGCCACGAAGACAGCTATTGGGCCTCCCGCGTCCCCGATTACCTGGCGTTCTATTCGGACACGTGGCCCATCGCCCCACGGACCCGTTCCACCCAAGCAGATGCAGCACCTGATTCTGCAGGGAAGCAACCATAATGCGCCGGTGGATCTTCTGGCTGGGCGTCGTCATCAGCGTTGTCCTGCTCTACTTCTCGCTGCGCAACCTGAAACTTGACGAGGTATGGCAGGATCTCAGCCTCGCCAACCTCTGGTGGTTGCTGCCGGGCATCGTCACGTACTTCATCGCAGTGGCCGTGCGCACCTGGCGCTGGTCCTACCTGCTGCGGCCGGCCAGGCATGTGGCCTTCGGTAGTCTGTACGAGACCGTCGTCATCGGCTACATGGGCAACAACGTGTACCCGGCCCGTGCGGGTGAACTGGTGCGCGCCTATGTGTTGCGCCGCAAGGAAGGTGTGCCGATTGCATTCAGCCTGGCGACCATCCTCCTGGAGCGCCTGATGGACGGCATTGTGATGGTTGCATTTGTGCTGATTGGTCTGCCTAATGTGAAGAGCCTGCCGCCGGCGGCCAACAGCGTGGTGCTTATTGCCGCCGGGCTGTTCGTCGCCGCGGTGGCTGTATTCTTCTGGATGGCGCTCGCGCCCAACATGGCCGAGCGCATCGCCGACGCAGTCATTGCGCGCGTCATCCCGCACCGTTTTCAAACGCCGTTACACCACTTTGTCAGCCGATTCGTGCAGGGTGCGCGCAGTCTGAGCCGGCCGGCCGACCTGTTTGTAATCGTGTTCAGCACGGCGCTGGCCTGGTTGATCGAGACGGTGAAATATTGGTTTGTCATGCGCGCCTTCGCGTTCAACCTGACCTTCGTCGACCTGATGCTCGTCAACGGCGTAGCGAATCTGTTCACCATCATCCCTTCCGGACCTGGCTACGTGGGCACCTACGACGCAGCCAGCATTGGCATCCTGGCAGGGCTGGGCGTGCGCCAGGAGCTGGCTACCGCCTACACACTCGTGCTGCACGCCGTGCTGTGGCTGCCCGTGACGCTCCTGGGCGCGTTCTTCATGTTGCGCGAGGGGCTCAAGTGGGCCGACTTCCGCAAGGCCGAGGAATCCGTAGCCGTGACGAAATAGTGATGAAAATAGCAATCATCGGCGCTGGCGCCACCGGGCTGGCCGCCGCACACGACCTGTTAAACAATGGGCACAGCGTCACCATTTACGAGGCAGGTGACCGGCCGGGCGGCCTGGCCGCTGGCTTCAAAGCGCCGGGATGGGATTGGTCGCTGGAGAAGTTCTATCATCACTGGTTCGCCTCCGATGCCGACCTCTTGAAACTCGCCACGGAGATCGGCGTGCGCGACCGCGTGATCTACAACCGCCCGGAGACGGTCGTCTATTACGAGGGCAGGTTCTACCAACTCGACGGCGCACTCTCAACCGTCTTTCCTGGCATGCCATGGGTGGATAAACTACCCCTCTCGGGATCCATTGCGCGCGGCTTATTGGCACTGCAGTTCCCCGGCTTCAATCTGATCGACACCATACGCTACGGGTTGTCCGGCGCCTACCTGGTAGTCACCTCGAACTGGCGCGCGTTGGAGCGGACCACAGCGCACGCCTGGCTATTGCGCTGGATGGGCCGGCGCGTGTATGGCTTGCTCTGGCAACCGCTGCTGCAGGGCAAGTTTGCCGAGTACGCCGAACAGGTCAACATGGCCTGGATGTGGGCGCGTGTCAAGGCGCGCACGCCGATGTTGGGCACCTTTGTCGGTGGCTTCCAGGCCTTTTTCGACGAACTGGCTGCGCATGTGCAAAAACGCGGCGCGCGCATTCTCTACAGGACACGGGTGGAATCAATCACGGCAGTTCCCGAAAGGCCACAAAGTGATGACAGCACAACCGGGCAACCACGGTGGCTTGTGAGCGCTCAACCCCCAGAGCCCGGAACTCATAACTCGGAATTCGGAACTGATTCCTTCGATCGCGTGCTCGTCACCACCTCGCCGCGGCTGATGACCAGGCTCGTGCCGCAGTTGCCGCCCGATTACCTGGGCACGCTGAGCGGGCTAAAGTCGTTGGGGGCCGTCATCGTCATCTTTGCGTTGGACCATCAACTCAGCCGCCAGGGATATTACTGGCATAACCTGCCAAAGAACGCCGGCTTCCCGTTTCTTGCCATGTGCGAGCACACCAACTTTGTGTCCAGCCAGCACTTTGGCGGGCAACACCTGGTGTACTGCGGCGATTACCTGCCACTCACCCACCCGCACTTCGCGATGAGTGACGACGAACTATGCGCGACATTCCTGCCCTCGCTCAAGCGCTTTAACCCCGATTTCGATCCATCCTGGGTACAACAGACGTGGGTATTCAAGGAGCCTTACGCACAACCGGTGCCATTCGTCAATCACTCGCGCAATATCCCGCCGATGCGCACGCCGTTGCCGGGATTGTTCTTCGCCAGCATGAGCCATGTCTACCCCTGGGACCGTGGCACCAACTACGCCGTGCAGTTGGGGCGCGAAGTAGCGGCGCAGTTGTCCGCAACTTTTGGTTGAGTCATTCGTAGCAGCTAGTGTTAGCATAATCTGAACACACCCACTTGCCATGGCTATTGAAATCTAGATTATGTCCACAAACGAATCTGAATATATCGTCCAATTAGAAGACGTCCACAAGTCGTACGTGATGGGGAAAGAAGCCGTACCCGCCTTACGCGGCGTCACTCTTGATGTGAAACGCGGTGAGATCCTGTGCCTGATGGGGCCATCGGGGAGCGGCAAGACCACCTTGCTCAACATCGTCGGTGGTCTGGACACACCCTCGCGCGGCCATGTCATGGTGGACGGTGAGAACGTCGTCTCCTTGTCCGAGGAGAAGCTGGCCCGGTTGCGCCTGCGTAAGATGGGTTTTGTCTTCCAAAACTTCAACCTCCTATCCAATTTCACCGCTCTGGAAAACGTGCAGGTGCCGATGGTGCTGATCGGCAGGAGAGATACAAAGCGCGCCCTGGAGCTGTTGAAACTGGTTGGTTTGGGCGATCGCGTGAACCACTACCCCAGTGAGTTATCCGGCGGCCAGCAACAGCGTGTCGCGATCGCGCGATCGCTCGCCAACGATCCGCCTCTCATCATCGGCGACGAGATGACCGGTGACCTGGATACCGAAACCTCGTACGAGGTGATGGAACTGATCGCGCAACTGAACCGCGAGCATGGCACGACGGTGGTGTATGTCACACACGATCCACGCATGAGTAAATTCGCCCACCGCACCGTTAACATGCGCGACGGCGTGGTGATCAATTAATCGATATGAGTCTTAAATACGTACTCAGTTCAATGAAGCGCCATAAGCTGCGCACACTCGTGGTGGCGATGGCGCTGGTCGTAGGCGTGGCGCTGGTCGGCGCGTTATTGGCGTTGGTGGACACCCAACGCCAGTTCAGCCTGCAAGCCATCGGCGCCCAAACGGGTGGCTATGACTTGAGCATCAAGCACACGGACACCGCGCCAAGCGTGTTCTTTGACATCGCACCCGTGGATCAAATCATCCACACCACCTACGCACAGGTCGCCGCAACGCACCCGCGCATCCAGGGCGACGCAGAGGCGCGCCTGAAAGACAGCGCGCGAGGCACCGGCGTGAAGATGATCGCGCTCGATACCGAGAAGGATCAGTTATCCAAGGTGAATATGCTGCTGACGGGCAGCTACCCGCCCCAGCAAGGCCAGGTGTTCCTCAACCAGATGGCAGCCGACCTGCTGCAAGCCAAAGTGGGCGACGAAATCAACCTTTCGTATGTGCGGCTCGTGCCGCGTGATCCCGGAAAGGAAGCCACCACCGATATCAGCACCGCCCGCACAGAGGCAGTGTTCACCATCGCCGGCATCGGGCTGGTGAGTGGCTTGGGCAACGACGTTGGTGCCGCAGTGCTCATCCGCTTGCAGGATGCCCAAACCTGGCTCGACGTGCCAGCCCAGGCCGAACGCCTGTTGGTCGTGTGGAATAGTGATACCGCCGCGGGTAGCGACGCCAAAGTGGCAGTCAGCCGTGCGCGTGACATCGGGGATACGCTCAAGAACGCAGTACAGGAGCAATTGGGCAGCGACTTCGTCGTCGAGTTCCCCAAGTATAGGCAACTCGACGCCAGCGCGCAGGGCTTTGTCTTCCAACAGGCCTTCATCACCTTGTATGGCCTGCTGAGTATGGGCATCATCGGCTTGATGGTCAACGCGTTGATGATGTCTACCGTCGTCGAACAAAAACACGACCTCGCCGTGCTACGGGTGATCGGCGCCCCACGTACCCGCTTGTTTGAAACAGTCATCATCGAGGTGGCGCTCCTGGGAGCATTTGGCGTCATCTGCGGCTTGCTGCTGGGGCGCGCGCTGAACGACTACGTCATCACGCCACTCCTGCTCATGAGCCTTGAACTGCCGCCGGGCGTGCGTGCCGCGTGGTCGTTGGAGTCTGTGTTGACGCCGACGCTGATCACCGCACTCGTCCTGGCTGTCGCGACCATCAGCCCGGCGCGCACTGCCGCCGCAACCAAGGTCATGGTGGTGTTGAACCCCGCCGCAGCGGATCAGCCGACGTTGGAGGATTTGTCGAAGTTGCGCGAGAAACGCGCCAACTATGGATTGTTGTTGACCGGCTTTGTGTTGCTGTTGTTCTGCGGCGTGATCATGTTCACCATCCAGGTGCTGTTCACGGACCAGAGCGCTTTCGCCATCACCATTTTTGCCGCCTTCTTGTTGATGGTCGTTGGCATGTCGCTCGTGTTCTTCTTTGTGACGACCCCGTTACAGCGCGTTCTCATTGCGTTGTCCGGCATTCTCAATCGCCGGGCGACGTTCTTCATTAGTCGCTATGCGCTGCGTGGCAAGAGCCGCAACTCGTTGATCTCGCTCATGGTGGTCGCGAGTGCCGTGCTGCCGTGCTGGCTCGGCACCCAGTTGGCGCTCGAAGATGCCAACCTTGAGACAGATTTCAAATTCTCAAGCGGCGCCCCTGCGGAAGCGCGTTACTTCTCCGCCGGCAATGTGAGATTCTTCGGCACTGGTGGGTTTACCAGCACAGACATGGGTGCGGAGGATCTGGCAGAGATGCGCCGCCAGCCCGGCATCGCCACCGCAGTCGCTACAGCAGAGCAGTATCGCGACGAGGTAAGCGACCGGGTTCAACTGCGTAGCACACAGGCCGGCTTCATCGGGGTGGAGGGGGATCTCAACCAGGTGTTATACCCGGAGTTCATGCAGTGGACCGCAGGGAATGCCACCGCACTAACCCACATCGCCACGGACCCCGATGCCGTCGTTATTGCCGGGGGGTTAAGTGACCTGCTCGACCTTAAACTTGGCGACACCCTGCGCGTCAAGGGCGCAGGCATTGACCACGAACGTATGATGACCATCGTGGGCATTGCCACCCGCCTGCCCGGCTTTAACGGCATCACGCGCAACCTCAACAGAGCACAAGGCGGCGGCACGAACATTCTGATGCATATCGACACCTATCGCGAACTGCAACACGATCCCGCCGAGGGTGTCGCCGACGCGGATGCGCCGTTATTCACGCGCATTTTGATGAGTGTTGAACCGGGTGCGGATGAAGTGACGATGGGGCGGCAGATGCGCGAGACGCTCAGCCAGGACCGCAATATCAACGTCAGGTTTACACGTGAAGCCATCGAGTCGTCGCGCGGCCTATTGCAGCAAGGGCGCATCTTCATCGTCCTGCTGGCCGGGGTGTCGATGGTCACCGCCGTGTTCGGCGTGCTGGCCGTCATGTACACCGCCGTGATAAGCCGCCGTATCGAGATCGCCATGTTGAAAGCACTCGGCGCATCTGGGCGCAGTTTGCGTGCGATCTTCATTGGCGAAGCCGTCATCATCACGTCAGCCGCGGCGCTGGCCGGCATCATCGCCGGCACCCTGCTCGGTTACGCACTCGACTACAGCATGCGCTATACCCAGGAGATACCCATGCAACTGGCGTTTGATTCCACCACAGCCATCGTGGTCATCGTCATGGTCTGCCTTGCCGCCATCTTCAGCGCGTTGCTGGCAACCCAACCTGTGCTGCGGCAAAAGGCCGTGATGATCCTGCGTGAGAGGTGATGGCTCGATGGGTTCGACGGGCTCAACGGATCCTGATCCGTTCGATCTCTTCGGCGTCAAAACCGCACGCGCGGTAGAAGTCCTGGGCACTCGGGCTGCCGCGCGTGCTATCCACGAGCAACTGTGCCGCACCACGCGCACGGGCGCGCCGCATGGCCAACTCAAACATGGCCCGCCCCACCCCACGCCGGCGAGAACTCGGCTCCACGACCAGCGCATCGAGCCAGGCGCGCGTTTCCGTCAACGTCTTGGTGAACGACAACGCACAGAAGCCGACCACCGCATGCGTGTCCGATTCGGCCACCCACACTTCGACGCTGCCATTCGTGCGCAGCTCTTCCAGCACGTGTTCGCGCTCGCCCTGCGTCATGTCGGCCTCATCAGGAATCAGCCGCATGAGTTCGACGATCTGCGCATGATCCGCAGGCTGGGCACGCCGGATCGTCATCCCGGAGGGGCCGCTCTCCTGGTTGCCATTCACTGCCAGTTCGCGCATGGTCTGCCAACGCGCGATCACCTCACGGTGTGTGCGGAAACAGATTGGCGGGAACTCATCCGGCGTGAATAAGCGCACAGCTCGCGCGTCGTCGCCTGCGTGCAGTTCGGTGATATTGAGCGGATGCGCCCGGTAGAAGATGATCAGCCCGCTGCGCGGTGGCCCTTCGGGGAAGGAATACACGCCGAAGAGTTCCAGCAGCTCGATCTTCAGCCCCGTCTCTTCGTGCGCCTCGCGCACGGCGGCATCTTCCACACTCTCGTCCGCCTCGATGAAACCGGATGGGAGCGCCCATTCACCTTCACGGGGCGGGCGGTCCCTTTGAACCAGCACGAGTTGGCCTTCGTATTCGATGAGGATTCCTACCCCGGGGACGGGGTTCTCATATTGGACGTAGCCGCATGCCGGGCATTGCCAGCGCGAACGGCCATCCAATACCGACAGGCGCATGGGTGAACCACATTTTTGACAGTACATGACGATTGCAACTTGACTTCATTATAATTTGACGGTCGATCTTCACGATGGCTGGCAAACAGGCCGGACCTTGCGAAGGTTGTCTTGTTGTTTTTGAGCGACTGACATGGATAGAAGAAGTACCAAACTGGCGATGTTGATGGTCGTGTGCGCAGTGCTGGCGGTGGCGTGCTCGGTTCCTGGTCTCGCGCGACAGCAACCCACCCCAGCCATCCCTATCGATTTGCCCTTGCAGACTCAGGAACAACTGCGTGATTACGATCTGGCGGTCAAAACAGTGCGCGAGGGTTACATCGATAACCAGGCTTTCGGCACGAACTGGCAAGCCGCCGTCTCGACCTACCGCGACCGTGTCCGCAATGGCGTCGACGCCACAGCCTTTTACGATACCCTTGACGAACTCCTCGCCACCCTCAACGACGAGGATCTGACGCTCACCCGCCCGCAACAACAGCCGACGGCAACCACATCCGTCAGCGGGACGTTTTCAGGCATTGGCGTCATGGTCTCTCTGCCGGAGCGTGATAAGGATCGACTACTCGTTCTCGCCGTTTATCCCGGCTCCCCCGCCGGGCAGGCCGGCCTGCAGGCGCACGACGCCATCGTGCAGATCGATGGACACCCGGTCACCTATGACGAGCGCGCCACAGTCACGTCGCGGATCCGTGGGCAGGATGGCACCGAGGTAACGCTCACCGTACGCACGCCGGGCCAGCCGGAACGCGAGGTGACGCTCACACGGCGTCCCATCACCCCATCCAGCCTCATGATTGCGCGCAGGGTTCCGAACACAAACATTGGCTATATCCTGCCCGATTACACGGACATGGACGGCATGCGCATCGCCATGGCGCGGGCGTTTCGAGATCTGTCCAGCCACCAGACGCTTGACGGCGTCATCCTGGACCTGCGCACGGCCCAAAGCCCCATTTTCCCAATCGAAGACATGCTGGGCCTGTTCGCCAACGCGCAAGTGGGCAATCAGTACACACGCGCGGGCAAGACCAAAGTCGAGATCACCGGCAAAAACATCGCCGGTTCGCAAGAACTGCCACTCGTCATCCTCGTGAGCGATCTGACGCGGGGCAGTGCGGAATCACTCGCCGGTATGTTGCAGGAGTTGGGGCGCGCGCGCGTCATCGGCACACGAACCGCCGGCCGGGTCGCACTGCAGACGCCTGTCGTGCTGCCGAATACGGGCGCACAGCTTTTGATTCCCGCCGGGGAATATCGCGGCGTCAAGGATCAGAGTTGGTATCGCAAAGGGGTTACGCCTGACATCACCTCTGACCAGTCATGGGAAGCGTTCACGGATGAAGATGACCCACAGGTGAAGCAGGCGGTTCAGATCCTCACCCAATAAGGCCGAGCAACGCCAGAATCTTCGGCACAAAAATAAGCACGCCCACCACCACTGCCGCCACTGCTGTCACCAGCACCGCGGCAGCACTGCAATCCTTGGCCACCTTGGCCAGCTCGTTGAATTCCGGTGAGATGCGGTCGACGATGGCCTCGACAGCCGTATTGGTCAACTCTGTCTGAAATACCAGCCCCACCACCACCGCCAAAACAGTCCACTGCTCGCCAGAGATGCGCAGCAACAACCCGGCGATGATGACAGCCGCGCTGATGGCACAATGGATCTTGAAGTTGCGTTGTGTGCGAAACGCATACGCAATCCCCTGGAACGCAAATCGAAACGATAGCAGCAGCGTCGGAGCCCGCATGGGCGCCGGGGCAGCCTGTAAGGTAAACGGTTGGGCGCCATTATGCGCCGCTGGAGGGTCGCTCATCACCTGCCGCTCTTCGTTCAAAGGACTCGGCATATTAGACCTTTCAGATACTCCGCCTCGGGGAAGCTGACCAACACGGGGTGGTCACTGGCCTGGGTGAGTCGCTCGATGACTTGAACGTCGCGCCGGGCCTCGATGGCCGCGCTGAAGATGATTTTTTGGAACAGCGCCGCATCCACCACACCCGAGCATGAGAATGTGGCCAGCAACCCGCCGGGGCGCACCAGCGCCATGCCGATGCGGTTCAGATCTTTGTAGGCACGCGCAGCGCGCTCGATCTGTTCCGGGCTATGGGCGAATTTGGGCGGGTCGAGGATCACCACGTCAAATTGCTCTCCAGCCGCGCGCCGGGCGCGCAGTTCGGTAAACGCATCGGCGCTCACGTATTGCATCTCACAACCGGTCTGCCCGAGCAGTGCCGTGTTCGCCTCGGCAACGCGCAACGCCTCCACCGAGGAGTCGACGTTGACGACGCGTGTAGCGCCGTGTGCCGCCGCGTACACGCCGAATGCACCCGTGTAGGAAAACACGTTCAACACCGTCGCGCCGGCGCAATAACGCGCCAGCCGCGCGCGGTTTTCGCGCTGATCCAGGTAGAAACCGGTCTTCTGCCCTTTGGCCACGTCGACCAGGAAGTGCAACCCATCCTCGCCGATCGTGACGGTGCCATCCGGCGGATCGCCATATAACACGCCGGCGCTCTCCTTGATGCGCTCGTGCCGCATGCGCTCTTCGTCGTTACGTTCGACGATGCTGCGTGGCGCCACATGGCGGATAAGCGCATCGACCACACTGGTGCGTGCGTTCGCCGCCGCCAGCGTGGACAACTGCAACACGATGTGACCCGCATACTCGTCGGCGATGACACCCGGCAGGCCATCACTCTCGCCGAAAATCAACCGGCGCGCGTCGGTCCGGCTTAACAGGGGGTCGCACTGCCGCCGCTGTGCCGCCTCTTGCACGCGCTGTTGCCACAAGGTATCGTCGATCGCTTTCTGCTGGTCCCACGTCAGCAACCGCACGGCGATTTGCGCCTGCTGATTGATGATGCCGCGCGCCAGCCACTCGCCGGTGTTGGCACACACGTCGACGACGTTGCCGTCCTTGGGCTTGCCCTGAATTTGCTTGATCGCACCGGAAAATAGGCGCGGGTGGTGCGCGCGTACAGATTTGTCGCGCCCAGACTTCAAAACAACCACCGGTAATAACCGGGTCTCGGGCGTCGTTAACGTCTCAGAATCGACCATACGCCTGCATTCTAATGCAGATCATTGACACAAATGCTTTAGCACGTATAATTCGTACGCTCTTTTATGGGTATCAGGCGGGCATTCGCGCGCCTGCGTCTCGTCAAAGGCACATGCAGAAAAGTTAGTGTCTCATTTTGACACAGGTCACTCACCCGTAGGGTGTTGCTCTGTTGGCTTGCCCGTAGAGGCGCAACACAGCCGATCGGTGTGTCCAAGAGGTGAAAGGAATGTACGCAATCGTTGAAGTGGGCGGACGCCAGTACCGTGTCTCGCCCGGCGAGAGAGTGTATGTGGAGCGACTGGCGCAACCTGCTGGAAGCTCGGTTGAATTGCCTGTGCTCCTGTTGTCGGATGATAGCGGCATCAGCGTGGGCAAGCCGTTCGTCGAGGGCAAGACGATTACCGCACAGGTCATGGGCGAGATGAAGGGCGAGAAGTTGATCATCTTCAAGTACACGCCCAAGAAGCGCTATCGCAAGAAGGCCGGCCACCGCCAGACCTACACGATCCTCAAGATCGCAGACAGCGTAATCGCAGACAGCGTAGCGGCAGCAGCAGTCGAAGTCAGTGCAGCATCTGAACCTGCTGAAACGACCAGCGAAAACACCCAGGCAGCGTAAGGGCCCAGCAGTACAGGTAAGGAGAGTTCGAAATGGCACATAAGAAAGGTGGAAGCTCTTCGACCAACGGTCGAGACAGTCAATCAAAACGGCTGGGTGTGAAGCGCTCCGGCGGGCAGGCGGTTCGCTCTGGCAGCATCATCATCCGGCAGCGCGGCACCCTGGTGAAGCCCGGCTTGAACGTCGGCGTGGGTGTCGATCATACGTTGTTCGCAACCATGGATGGCGTGGTCAAATTTGAAACCCTGCCGACCGGTCGTAAGCGTGTGAGTGTTGTGAGTATAGTCAGTGCCAGCACAGAGGAGGCAGCACCCGTGGAAGCCACACCGGCTGCTACATCTGCTGCGGAGGCAACGTTATGAAGAAGGACATTCATCCCAAGTATTACCCGGATGCCAAGGTATTCGTCGGTGGCGAATTGGTTGCCACCGTGGGTTCGACCCGGCCCGAGCTGCACCTGGACGTGTGGTCAGGCACCCACCCGTTCTTTACCGGCCAGCAACGCATCATCGACACCGAGGGTCAGGTGGACCGCTTCCAGAAGCGCCTGGAGCGTCGCGCCCCCGAGGCGGTCGACAAGGCCGAGAAGGCACGCCGCCGCCGCGCGAAGCGGGCCATTGCCGAGGTGATCGACGACGACAGCGCGGCAGACTCGGGCGACGCCGAGTAATACCGCACACTCGTCAGTGTGTTTCAACCAGCCCGGTGCAACACCGGGCTGGTTTTGTTTTCCGGCGCCGGGCCGTCTCACCAACGGCTGCAACGCTTGGAACCCACTGGCAGCCGCATCCCGATCCGGCCGTCGCCGGCCTGAGAGACGAAGTCACGCGAGCGCCTGATGCGCTCGCGTACGCCCAACCACCTCGCGTGTTCGATACCCATCGTAGTCAGGGACAAGCCGGTCATATTCCTCATCCATCAACGTAGACGAGATCATGAAGTCAGCCGAGGACCGGTTACAGGCAATCGGGATATTCCACACCACCGCCATGCGCAAGAGCGCCTTGACATCGGGGTCGTGGGGCACCGGTTCCAGCGGGTCCCAGAAGAAGATGAGGAAATCAATCTCCCCATCGACAATCCTGGCACCGATCTGCTGATCGCCCCCCAGCGGCCCGCTTTGCAGTTTGATGACCTCAAAGCCGAGTTCCTCTTCCAGGATCCTGCCGGTCGTGCCGGTGGCATACACCCGATGGTGAGCTAACAGAATCCGGTTGTATTTGGCCCATTCGACCAGCTCCTGCTTCTTGTTATCATGGGCAACCAGGGCCACATTCTTATCACGTTCCATCGCTATTTTTCGATATGCCATACACCCTTCCTTATCATCGCAACAACATCGTCGAAATGGAAGCCCAGCCCCAATACCAGGCATCTCTTGAAATGACTTGCAAGAGAGGGGGAAATGGGCCAACTCACAACCCGGACTATGAAAGCCGCAACCTGTGGCAAAATGCTGTGAGCAAGTCTTCGGGGACGTTTTCGAGGATGTCCTGATCCGGTCTAATGACCTTGACGACCTATACTCTACCACGTTCATGCGTACGCAAGTGGAACAGGCCGCCTACAACAACGCGCGCTGGTGCGATGCAGTTTGTCGCGCCCACGGCATTCCCGGCGAGTTCCACGAGTCGCTCTGGCTCAACCGGCATCCGGTTCCGCGCTTCTACCCGAATGCCGTCACCCTCTCTAACACGCGCGGACTGGCCGAACAACGCGCTTTAATTCAGGATCTCATCGCTACAAGCACACTGCCAAACCTGGCCATCAAAGACAGCTTTTGCGCGCTCGATCCAGCGCCATTCGCCTGTCACCTCCTGTTTGAGGCGACCTGGCTGTGGAGATCCACCAGCTTGCCCAAACCGCTTGACACAGCCACCCGGTTCCATTGGGGTGTGGTGACCGAGCCATCTGACCTCGCCCGCTGGGAAACAGCGTGGAACGGTCCATCGGCCGATGACCAATCACTGCCACCGGCGCGCATTTTTCTGCCTGCGCTCCTCACCGACAACGATATTGCTTTCGTCGCAGCCCATCAGGATGGGCACATCGTCGCCGGCGCCATCGCCAACCGCTCGGGTGACGTGGTGGGTATTTCGAATGTGTTTACGCGGGAAGAGGATGCGCCGCGCTTTTGGGCCGGCTGCGTCGCCACCGTGATGGACCAATTTCCGGGCTTGCCCCTGGTTGGCTATGAGAGCGGCAGCGAACTCGTCATTGCCCGGCAATGCGGTTTCGCAGCGCTGGGGCCACTGCGGGTATGGGCCTGGGCGCGTTCATCGACGTGAACCCGGATGTCATCATTGCCGGGATAGAACATAGTTGCCGATCATGAGTTTCATGTTAAACTGTCCCGGTTGTAGCGCTTGACGACTTGCCCGTGGATTTGCTGCCAGTCACGAGGGAGCGCCGTGTCGCCGCCCAGCCACAGCACGCGCCCCCGCTGACCGTGCTACCCAGCACGGGCGTGCCGGGCCCACAGCGGGCAGCCGAAATTGCGATCTGAAGAACCACCGGATTTCCGTTTGTTCCTCCCGAACGCGCTTGAGTAGTTCGCGATCGTACTGATGAGTTCATGAATATTGCGTTGCTTCAAACCTCGTTCGCCTTCCAAGGAGGTTGCAGTTGCCACTGGTCCGAATGAAAGGGATCACCAAGCATTTTGGCGGTATCGTTGCGAATAAGGACATCAGCGTGGATCTGATCCCCGGTGAAGTTCATGCGCTGCTGGGTGAAAACGGCGCCGGCAAGAGTACGCTCATCAGCATTCTCTCCGGCATGTGCCATCCCGACGGTGGCGAAATCCACATCGACGGGGAAGTGGCTCGCATCCATTCTCCCCAGGATGCGATTGCTCGCGGCATCGGTACGCTCTATCAGCACTTCATGCTCTGGGAGAGTCTCACGGTCGCCGAAAACATCGTGCTCGGTTCCGAAGGCCACGCCGTCGTCCTGCGGCTCCAGGAGGTGGTCGATAGAATCAATCATCTGTCCCGGAACTATGGCCTGAACGTCGATCCCAACGCATACATCTGGCAACTCACGGTCGGCGCTCAGCAGCGCGTCGAGTTGATCCGTATTCTCTTTCACCAGGCCGACATCATCATCCTCGACGAGCCGACCGCCGTCCTTGGGCCCCAGGAGGTTGGCAGCCTGGGCGAGATCCTGAAGTCGCTGGCGGCCGAAGGCAAAACGATCTTGTTCGTCACTCACAAACTGGATGAGGTGATGCGCTTCAGCCATCAGGTCACCGTCTTGCGCGACGGTAGAAACGTTGGCACATTCCGCACAGACCAGGTGAAACCCGAACAGATCGCCATCCTCATGGTTGGGCATCAGGTCCCCAGCGCCATCAATACAACCCACCCTCTGGGCCCGACCGTTTTGGAGGTGTCGACCCTCTCCGCCCTCAACGCCCGCGGCCTGCCCGCCCTCAAGCAGGTAAGTTTCACCGTTCGCGCCGGCGAGATATTGGGGGTCGGCGGTGTGGAGGGCAACGGGCAGGAGGAACTGGCCTCGATCATCACCGGCCTGTGGAAATCACAGTCGGGCACCGTCACCCTCAACGGCGTCGACATCACCAACGCCTCGCCGTCATTCATCGCCCGGGTCATGGGTTACATTCCCTCCGATCGGGTCGGCACCGGTCTGATCCCCCGGCTTTCCCTGGCTCTCAATACCACCCTGCGAAGCCAGGCGCGCCGTTCGGGCGTTGACCGCTGGTTGCTGGATCTCAAGGCCATCCGCCGGCGGGCCCAGGATCTCATCGCCACCTACCGGGTTCATCCCAGCGACCCCGACCTCCCGGCTCACCAACTGTCCGGCGGGAACCAGCAGCGCTTGCTGATCGGGCGGGAGGTGAGTCTGGATCGACGGCTCATCATTGCCGCTCAACCGACCCGCGGCCTGGACATCGACGCCACCTACCAGGTTCACCAACTCTTCGTGGACCTGAGCTTCAAGCAGGTTGCCATCCTGGTAGTCTCCACCGATCTCGAGGAACTCCTCAAAATATGCCACCGCATCCTCATCCTGAGCCGTGGCGAGATTGCCGGCACCATTGACCCCGACACCACTGATCGGACGGCCATTGGCCTACTGTTGGCCGGCCAAAAAGGAGATCCTCGTGCTGTTTAGTTTCGAAGAAACGTCCGATCCGAAACCGTCCCTGTCTCGCCGCCTGGCCACCCTGTTGCTGTCGCTCGTGTTCGCCCTTGTCATCGGGGCTGTTTTCATGCTCTCGGTTGGCGTCGACCCGCCGACCACCTACCTCACCATGCTCTCCGGCGCATTCGGGTCCAGCTACTCCCTGTCCGAAACGCTCGTCAAAGCGACCCCGCTCAGTTTCCTCGCCCTCGCGGTTCTGCTGCCATCCGCGGCCCAGTTCTGGAACGTCGGCGCGGAAGGCCAGTACGCCATGGGCGCGTTTGCCGGCACCGGGATTTCCCTTTTCGTCGCCCCCTCGCTTCCTCCGGGTTTGGTGATCCCGATCATGCTCGTGGCAGCCTTCGCGATGGGCGCCGTCTGGGGGGTAATCCCCGCTCTCCTGAAAACCTTCTTCAAAGCCAACGAGATCCTGACCACCCTGATGATGAACTACATCGCGGCTTACTGGCTGGATTACCTCGTGTATACGGCCTGGAAGGACCCGAACGGGTTTGGCTTTCCCGGGACGGCCGTGTTCCCCGCCGACGCCTGGATCCCGCAGATCTTCGGCCGCATGCACGTCGGTTTTTTCCTCGTGTTGGCCCTGGCCGTCGTCATCTGGGTGGTTATGGGCAGAAGCCGTTTCGGGTTTGAGTTGAAGGTGATGAGGGAGAGTCTCAAGTCGGCTTACTACTCGGGTTTTCCCGTCGCCCGAAACATCGTGATTGCCATGGTCGTGTCGGGGGGAGCGGCGGCATTGGCCGGGTTGTTTGAAATCGCCGGCATCGACCATCGGCTCCAGGCCGGCTTCCTGATGAAGTACGGCTTCACCGCCCTGATCATTGCGTGGATGGCACGCCTGAACCCACTCGCCGTGATCCCGGTGGCCATCCTGTATGCCGGCCTGTCCACCGGGGCCGATCAACTCCAGCTCTCGATGGGACTGCCCTCATCTATCGCCACCGTCTTGATGGGGATCATCCTGGTGGTCATCCTGGGCAGCCAGGTTCTGCAACGTTATCGCGTGACACTCACCGTCGGAGGGAAACTGTGGACGTTGCCATCCTGACCTCACTGGTTGCCGTGGCGCTCAGTTCCGGCACCTCCATCATCCTTGCCACCATTGGCGAAATCCTGACCGAGCGATCGGGGGTGGTAAACCTTGGCCTTGAGGGGATGATGGCGATCGGCGCGGTCACCGCCTTCGCCGTCGTCTACTACACCGACAGTCTGGCGCTCGGTCTCCTGGTGAGTATGATCGCCGCCGGGCTGGTCGCCGCCGTCCACGGGTTCCTCTGTGTCGTCGCCGGCCAGAACCAAACCCTGATCGGCATCATCATCGTCACAACCGGCCTCGCCCTGGCCGAGTTCCTCGGTCAACGGCTCGGCCCCTCAAACTCCGCACTCATCGGTGTGACCACCGCCCATTTCAGCCCTGTGGAGATTCCCGTTTTATCCGCCATCCCCTTCCTCGGCAAAATCCTTTTCAACCAGGACCCGGTGGTCTACGCTATGTATGGCGTGGTCGTGCTGACCTGGTTCTACATCTCAAAAACCAAGTACGGCCTACACCTGCGCGCCATTGGGGAAAATCCCCGAGCCGCCGACGCCATGGGCCTTCGCGTCAACCGGCTTCGGTTTGTTTACACCGTCCTGGGTGGCTGTTTAGCGGGTCTGGGAGGGGCTCATTTATCGCTGGCCTTTAGCCCGGGTTGGTCCAACACGCTGGTGGGCGGCCGGGGCTGGATCGCGATCGCACTGGTCATCTTCTCCGGCTGGAACCCGGTCCGGGCGCTGTTCGGCGCCATTCTCTTCGGCGGCTTCAGTATTCTGCAATTCCATTTGCAGATATTGGGTTCGGCCTTCCCGCCCGAGTTTCTCGCGATGTTACCTTACCTGCTGACCATCGTTGTCCTGGTGGTCGTCACCCGCTGGGAATCCCTCTCGAAACGAGTCGGCGCCCCCGCGGCCCTGGGAGAAGCCTATGTGAGAGAAAAGTAACCAACCGTAAATGAACGCGCTGCCTTGGTCATGATTTTTCATCATCATTCGACTGTTACGACCCAAATTAGGAGAGGAAGAGCCATGCTACGTAAACCAACCCATCTCGCCCTGGCGCTCGTCGCCGTGTTGACCTTGCTGCTCACGTCGTGTGCCACCACGGGCACGTCCGGCAACCAGGTCACCGCCGCCTTCATCCTAGCGGAATCGCCTTCCGACAAGGGCTGGAACGCCGCCGCCCTCCGCGGGGTTAACGCCCTGAAGGAGCTGGGGACGGTCACCCAAAACCAGAACGAAGGGGACTCGTTCCACGTCAAGCTCAAGGACGGTCGAACCCTTAACGTGGTGGTCGTGGAGAACGCCGGATACGATGACGCCCAGATCGAGCGTGTCTTCCGCGGCGTCCTGGAAGCGAACAAGCCGAACATCGTCTTCGGCACCTGGTTCAACGCCGCGACCACCATGTCGAAGCTGGCCAAGGAGTACCCCAAGGTTCTCTTCGAGCATGACAGCGGGTACCCGCTCGTCAAGAGCACCGACAGCCCCAACAAGAACTTCTCCACCTACTTCATCCGCCAGGAGCAGGGCGACTACCTGGTCGGCTACCTGGCCGGGTTGATGGGCTACGCGAAAATCGGCGTCGTCGGGACGATCCAGATCCCCGAGCCGATGCGGGCGGTCAACGCGTTCACCCTCGGCCAGCAGCGGGGTCTGAAGGAAGCCGGTCAGGATCCTGCCGGCGCCGAGGTCAAGGTCGTGTGGCTCCAGTCGTGGCTCGACGTCAAGCAGGAGCAGTCGGCCTCCAAGGCGCTCATCGATCAAGGCTACAAGGTCATCCGCCAGTTGGCCGACACGCCGTATACCAGCCAGACGGCCTGCAACAACGGTGCCATCGCCCTCGGCTACGGCACGGACGTCGCGCCCTCAGCGCCGTGCGCCCTCGTCACCAACCAGTGGAACTGGGGCGCCTACTACGTCTCGCGGATCAACGCCGTTCTGAACAATACCTGGGCGCCGCAGGATTGGTGGGGCGGCTTTGCATCGGACGCGGTCAGCCTGGTCGGCTGGAATACACAGGTTCCGGCGGACGCGAAGCAGAAGGTCGAGCAGCTTGCCGCCGACATCAAGTCCGGCCAGCTCAACATCTGGTGCGGGCCGTACGAGGCCTACGGGTTTGCCGCCGACGGTGCGACCAACGAGGATATCAGCATCCCCGCCGGCAAGTGCATCGGCGAT
>JAMDDR010000012.1:22295-24433 GCA_023488685.1 Chloroflexota bacterium
GCAGGCCGTCTGGCTGGTATACGGCGTGTCGGCCAACTGACCATGCAGTTCTACATCAAGGGCGTGGACAGCCAGCTCCCGGCACGCCCTAAGGAAGGGTACAATCTCGATCTGGTCGATCAGAGTTCGGCCAAGGTCAACGAGGTGGTGAAGTAACCGGGTGAGATATCGACCGTGAGAGGGAGAGCCGGCATGGCCTCGACAAAGGCCGTCCGGCCCCCTCAGTATCAACGGCCATAACTGTCGTTTACCTGACTGAAGCCTATGTCCAATCCAGAACTCCGCTCAACCCGTGATTCACGCGATGCCGTCGCCGGTGTTGACTCCCAGCAGGATCCTTTGGTTCGGCGTGAGATCGCCGTTCCCACGGTTCGAATCCTGCACCACTTCCTGCGTGACGGGGAGCCGTTTACCGACGTATCGACGCTCCAGGTCATCCCGGCCGACCTCCTGCCCCCTCCGACATTCACCAGCGACTTCTACTTAACCAACATCGGCCCCTCAGAAGAAGACCCCACCTTCCTGGAATTGCGGTTTGAGCCGTCAAACCTTGAGGTGGCTCGCATCGCTCCCGAGTTGGCACCTATCGCCACCGACAGGTACATCTACCTGTGCCTCTTGATGACGAACGAACGGTATGAAGACGAGCTGGTGGCTCAGGGCCGGCTGTTGATCAAGGCGCTTGAGAGAAGGGGAATCACCGACTACGCCCTTCTGACCGCCGACGCACTCGGCCCCCGCCTGACACAGGCCATGCAAACCGTTTTCCGAACGGAATACGTCCGGCGGGTGTACGCCACATCTTTTCAAAAGGGCCGGGTCCAGGCGGGAACGGCTCTGATCGGTCCCCCGAAGAACTGGGTGGACGAGTCGGCCGGTACTGAAGTTCGCTCCGGGACGTCAAAATCGGGCAGCGTTCAAAAGATATACCTCGACCAGAAGATCCGCGACAAACTCATCGCCCTGGGGAAGGAGGTCGTGGTTCTCGACGACGCGCGCCTGACCGGTGGCACCATCGAGAGCATGGTCCGGCACTGCCAACAGTGCGGCATCAAAGTCAAAGCGGTCGCCTCCGTTTTGAACGAAACCGAGCCAACCGACACGGTGACGATTAACGGCCAGGACTATCCCTTTGTGTGGCTGACCAAGCTGCCGCTCATGGTCAAGACCAAGGATGGCTACCGACCCATTCAAGGAACGTACCAGGGACTGCGTTACTTTTACGTCGAAACCCAAAGGGGATCCGCCCCCGCGGGCAGCGAGTAGATGAGAAGACCGCACTCCTTCTACGGAATCCCAAGGGTCTTGTCAGGCTAATAGTTGGTGCGGCGCAGGCGCATCTGCTTGTGGGCGCAGCTCTCGGGCCGCTGCGGGTATGGGTCTGCGCGCGTTCATCGACGTGAACTATACTCTCCGCTATGGTCAGCCCCATCACCGCAGACCTCCTCCTGCTCGGCGTCGCCAGCGCCGGCACCCTCATCGGTGCGCTGCTTGCCCTCGTCCCAGGATTGCACATCTATAACGTCGCCGGCATCGCCCTGCTGCTGGCCACCAATCACTCCCTGCCGCTCTCTGCTGATTCGTGACCCGAAGCGCCGAGTCGGGTGCATGCGGTTGTTAGCCCATCTTATGTTTCAAACATCTTGTCTCACTTCTCCAGCTCATAGATCAGCATACCATCGTCGATACGCACCGGTCCCGCATGATCTTTCACATACCAGGCCGACTGGCCTCCCAGGGTTGACTTCTGGGCTTGGAACTGACCGGCGGGCAAGTCGAGCGGCTCGGACCAGTAAAGGTGCAAGATTTCGTTCTTGAGCGCGGGGTAGGACTTCTCCGCCTCGTCGTCCCACAACGACATATAAACAAACGGCGCCTGGATGGATGTGATGCTCTGTGGTTTTAGAGCGTTCGTGCGCCAGGCCCATTCATATTCCACCAGGTCATCGGGCGACAGGGCAAGCTCTTGCGCTCCAGCGGCATTTTCGACTACCAACCGGCCATCCTTCACCTCCTGAGCCTGCTGGATGTTGCGCGCATTCTCCGCCGCAAGGGCGAGGAGCGTCTTTTGCTCGACCTGCTCGACGACCGGAACCACGAGCCCCTCGGCTATGGATACCGCAATGCCTACATTGACG
>JAMDDR010000457.1 GCA_023488685.1 Chloroflexota bacterium
CAGGCGCGGTGGGGGCCCGGCCACGAGAAGAGCGAAGAAGCCGGCATGGATTACCTGGTCGAGTGGCTGCGCCCCAAAGTGCCCGGCGTGACGATCACGCACGTGCCCGCGGGTGACCCGCTCCGCTTCGTCTAAGAAAGGAGACAGGAGACAGAAGTCAGGAGTCAGGAGTCAGGAGTTGGCACCCGGCACTCGCTCCTCGCTGCCCTGGGGATGGGGCTGGGAGCCGCGCAAAGTCGAAAGCGCTTCTGACTTCTGTCTCCTGTCTTCTGACTCCTGTCTCCTGATAAGCATCCATGATCAACGTAAACCATCTGATATTCACCTACACCAAGGCCCCACAACCGGCGCTCAGAGGGTTGGACTTCGCGGTGGAGCCGGGCGAGATCTTCGGCTTTCTCGGCCCGAGCGGCGCAGGGAAGTCGACCACCCAAAAGATCCTGATCGGTCTGCTGAAGGGATACGAGGGCGCGGTCACCGTGCTCGGCAAAGACCTGGCGCACTGGGGCGGCGACTATTACGAACGCATCGGCGTCTCGTTTGAGACGCCCAATCACTATCTCAAGCTGACGGCCCTGGAGAACCTGGCCTACTTCCGTTCGCTGTACAACCGTGCGACACAGGACCCCAAGGCGCTGCTCGAAACGGTCAACCTGGCCGGCGACGGCGATATGCTGGTGTCTCAGTTTTCGAAAGGGATGAAGAATCGTCTCAGCGTGGCGCGTTCGCTGTTGCATAACCCGGAACTGGTGTTCATGGATGAGCCCACCGCCGGGCTGGACCCGGTGAACGCGCGCCGTATCAAGGACCTGATCCAGGCTCAGAAGCACGCCGGCCGGACCGTTTTCCTCACCACGCACGATATGATGATCGCGGATGAGCTGTGCGATCGCGTGGCCTTCATCGTCGACGGCGAGATCAAACTGATCGATGCGCCGCGTGCGCTGAAACTGCGCTACGGGCAACGCAGGGTGTGTGTGGAATACGGGGGGGATGGGCGCGTGGATCGCGGCGAATTTCCGCTGGACCGGCTGGGTGATAACGCCGAGTTTCTCCAACTGCTGCGCACGCGCGACGTGCAGACGATCCACACGCAGGAAGCCACCCTGGAGGATATCTTCATCCAGGTGACCGGCCGGAGCCTGTCATGAGCGCCGTCATGAGTGCCAACCCATTCGCGCGCCGGCTGTTGTCCACGCTGTGGTGGGACGTGCGTCTGCAGTTCCGCAATGGTTTTTACTACGCGGTCGCGTTCGTGCTTGTCTTCTGGGTCGTGCTGGTCAGCCAGTTGCGGATGCTCGATTGGGCATTGCTGCTGCCGTTGTTGATGCTGGGAAACCTGATCATCAGCACGTTTTACTTCATCGGCGGATTGGTGTTGTTGGAGAAGGGGGAAGGCACGCTGGAAGCCCAGATCGTCACACCGCTGCGCACCTGGGAGTACCTGACCTCCAAAGTCATTTCGTTGACGTTGCTCACCCTGATCGAGAACCTCGTCATCGCCCTGGTAACGTATGGGCCTGGGTTTGCCGTGTTGCCGCTTCTTCTCGGCGTGGCTGCTGCCTCCGCCTTTTATGTGTTGGCCGGCTTCGTGGCCGTGGCTGGTTACGACTCGATCAACGAGTACCTCTTCCCCTCGCTCCCATATGCCCTCTTCTTCATGTTGCCCGCGCTGGATTACTTGGGCATCTGGAAGAGTGGGTTGTTTTACCTGCACCCGCTGCAGGCGCCGTTGTTGTTGATGCAGGCCGCATTTCGTCCCGTGGAGGCTGGGCAATGGATCTACGCGTTATCCTATTCGCTCGTGTGGATTGGCGTGGTCTACGTGTTGAGCCGGCGCGCGTTCCATCGCTTCATCATTGCCAAAGAGGGGGTGAAGTGAGATGAAGGCGGTGAATGCGCTCAAATCACTTGGCCCCATCGACGCACAAAGCGTGCGGCGCGACTCGTTTCTGCGCTGGATGCTGCTGTTCCCCTTTCTCATCGCGTTGTTGCTGCGCCTGGGGGTCCCGCCTCTGGCCGGCTGGCTGGCCGCGCAGTTTAATTTCGACGTCACGCCCTATTACCCATTGCTGATGAGCCTGGTGGTGCTCTTCACGCCGATGATGTTTGGCATGCTCATCGGGTTTCTGTTGCTCGACCAGCGCGACGATCACACGCTGACGGCGCTGCAAGTGACACCGCTGACGCTGAAGGGGTACCTGGTCTATCGCACCGCGTTGCCGGTCGGGCTGAGCGTCGTGCTGACCATGTTGTCTTATAGTTTGTCGGGCCTGGTGCCGTTGGATGTCGTCGCGTTGTTCGCGGTGGCGCTGGCTGCCGCGCCGCTCGCGCCGCTGTTTGCGCTGTGCCTGGCCGCGCTCGCCGGGAACAAAGTGCAGGGCTTTGCGCTGACGAAAGGCTCCGGCGGCGTGCAGATGGCGCCGCTGATCGCGTACTTCGTGCCATGGCCGTGGCAGCTCGTATTTGGGTTGGTGCCTTCCTATTGGCCGGTGAAGCTGTACTGGGCGCTGCAGGCAAACGACGGCAACGCCTGGGTGTACCTGGTCGTCGGGCTGGCTTACCAGGCCGTGTTGTTATACCTGCTGTTGCGGCGTTTCGACCGCGTCATGACGCGCTAGAGACGCAGGGGATGCTGTCCCCGATCTGGGTGACCGACGAAGCATCAGCCGTCAGCCGTCAGCCACTTACTTGCATTCCGGTCTTTGAATTACAATCGTTGATTGGATAGTGAAAACAAGAAATTCAAGCTCAAAATGTCTGTATGTTTGAGCTGGAGGACATCATGGCTTTAAATAAACGAACCGTCAAGGATTTGCCGCTGGCTGGCAAGCGCGTGCTGGTCCGCGTCGATTTCAACGTGCCACTGAAGAACGGCATCATCGGCGATGACACGCGCATCCGCGCGGCGCTCCCCACGATCCAATACATCCTCTCGAATGGCGCTTCGGCTGTGCTGATGTCGCACCTGGGCCGCCCCAAGGGCGTGGATCCATCCCAGAGCTTGAAGCCTGTCGCCGCACGTCTGGGCGAATTGTTGGGCAAGCCGGTCAAGTTTGCAGAGGATTGCGTCGGCCCGGCGGCCGAGTCGCAAGCTGCCAGCCTGCAGCCCGGCGAAGTGCTGTTGCTCGAAAACCTGCGCTTTCACAAGGAAGAGGAGAAGAACGACCCGAGTTTCGCCAAGCAACTGGCGGCGCTGGGTGAGCTGTATGTGGACGATGCGTTCGGCAGCGCCCACCGCGCCCACGCGTCTGTCGAGGCGGTTGCGCACTTCCTGCCTGCGGCGGCTGGTTTCCTGATGGAGAAGGAGATCAACTTCCTGGGTCGTGTGTTGGAAAATCCGGAGCGCCCATTCATCGCCATCCTCGGCGGCGCCAAGATCAGCGACAAGCTGCCGGTCATCCAGAACCTGTTGCCGCTGGCGGACTACCTGATCATCGGCGGCGGCATGGCGAACACCTTCTTCAAGGCGCAGGGCTACGAGATGGGCGATTCGCTCGTCGAGAACGATGCCATCGAGCAGGCGCGCGAGCTGCTGGCGTGCTGCAGCGGCAAGCTCATGCTGCCCGTCGACGCGGTGGTGGCCGATGCCTTCAGCAACGACGCCAGGCGCGAAACAGTCACCGTCGGCCAGATCAAGCCGGGCTGGCGCATTCTCGATATCGGCCCGCACACCATCATCAGGTTCACCGACGCGCTGCGCGGCGCCAGGATGATCGTGTGGAACGGCCCCATGGGCGTGTTTGAGTTCTCCAATTTCGCCGCTGGCACGACGGAAGTCGCGAAGGCTGTGGCGAACACCTCAGCCATCACGGTGATCGGCGGTGGCGACTCGGTCGCGGCGGTTGAGAAGGCCGGCGTGGCCGACAAGATCAGCCACATCAGCACCGGCGGTGGTGCCTCGCTCGAATTCCTCGAAGGGAAGACTCTGCCCGGCGTGGCGGTGTTGCCGGACGCGCAGTAAGTTCCGAGTACCGAGTCCCGAGTGCACAGTACCCAGTGCGCAGTGCCCAGTCATTCATCGCTACGCACTGGGTACTGTGCACGATGAACTGAGCACTCGGAACTCAGAACTTCTCTGGATCACACCCCCACCGATCACCTCATCCCCATCGTAAGCGACCAGCCCCTGCCCGGGGGTGGCGTCGCGTTGCGGTTCGTCGAACGCCACATGCGCGGACCCGTCCGGCAGAGGGGTCAACAGGCAGGCCGCCTCGCGCGCCTTGTAGCGCACCTTGGCGCTGCAGCGCACCGGGGCATCCGGCGGACCGCCACTCACGTAGTGCATGGCGCGCACGTGGACGTAGCACGTGCCGAGCTGATCCGCCGTGCCGACCACCAGCGTGTTGTGCTCCGGGTCGAGCTTGAGCACGTACAGCGGTTCGGCCGTGGTGCTGTGGTTGGCGATATGCAGGCCCTTGCGCTGGCCGACCGTGTAGAACGGCAGGCCCTCGTGCTGGCCGATTTGATCGCCTTGGGGGGTCACGATGGGGCCGGGCCGGGCAACATCCGGCGCCTGGCGCACCAGGAAGCCGCGATAGTCCCCCTGGGTGAGGAAACACAAATCCTGGCTCTCGGCGCGTTCTGCTGTGGGCAGGCCGAACTGGCGCGCCATTTCGCGCACCTCTGGCTTGGTGTATTCGCCGCACGGGAACATCGCCCGCGCCAGGTCGCGCTGCCCGAGCACGTGCAGCACGTAGGACTGATCCTTCTTCGCGTCCATGCCCTTGAGGAGCCGGTAGCGGTGCCGCACGGCACAGGTCGCCGCGCTGCCGCCGTCCACCTGCGCTGTCTCGTCCGCCACTTCCTCGGCCTTGACGCGCGCATAATGCCCCGTCGCCAGGTAATCCGCGCCCAGGGCCAGCGCGCGCTGCATCAGAAAGCCAAAGCGGATGGAACGGTTGCAGTTGAAGCAAGGGTTGGGCGTGGTGGCATCGGCGTAGGCGTTGATCCAGGGATCGACGACGCGTTGCTTGAACACGCTCTCTGCATGAATGTCGTAAAACGGGATGCCGAGTTGTTGCGCGATCGCGCGCGCGTCGGCCACCGCTTCGGGTGCGCAGCAGCGATTCGTGTTGGCCGCCCCATGGCTGTCGCTCCCCTCCTCGGCCCACAGGCGCAGCATGATGCCGACGACGTCGTAGCCCTGCTGTGCCAGCAGCGCGGCGGCGACCGACGAGTCAACCCCGCCGGACATGGCAACAACCACCCGGGTTGTGGATTTTGGGTTGTGGATTTTGGATTTGGGATTTAGGACGCTTCCCGTGGATTCTGCATACACGAACATACCCTCAAAATAATCGAAAATCGGATTGAAAATCTAAAATCAAAATCGGAAATCCCAAATCTAAAATCCAAAATCGACAGTTGCTTTGCGCACTTGCTCCA
>JAMDDR010000409.1 GCA_023488685.1 Chloroflexota bacterium
TTCGTTCCAGAACAGCGTGCCGTCCTTGCGGTAGTTGCGCAAGATAACCTGGCAACTGTGCCCTTCTCTCAGGGCATCGCGCAGCAGGTCCAACATGGGTTGGTCGCGGTCCGATCCCTGTAGGAAACGGCAATTGCGGCCGATCACCTCATCGCGCGAGTAGCCAGTGATGCGTTCGAAGGCGGGGTTCACGTAGATGATCGGCATGTCGTGTTGTTGTGCGTCGCTGATCACGATGCCGTTGGTGGCTGCTTCGATCGCGCGCTCCATCAGGCGGCGCTGCTTCTCAGCACGCCGGCGTTGGGTGACGTCGATGATGAAGCTCATGGCCAGCATCCCATGTTCGGTTTCGGTGTAACTCAGGCCCACCTCGATGGGAAATTCGTGCCCGTCTTTATGTCGCCCGACGAGGTCACGCCCCATGCCCATCGGCCGCACGCGTGGGTGGGCGAAGAACGCGTCGCGATACTCCGCATGAACATGGGCCGAGCGTTGTGGCAGCAGCAACTCGAGGGGCTGGCCGACCAATTCTGCGCGCGTGTAGCCGAACATATCCTCGGCGCCGGCATTCACCAGCACGATCTTGCCGCCGGTATCGACGATGATGATGGCCGCCGAGGCCGACTCCAGCAGTGCGCCTTGCGCCGACACGCGTTCCATCTGGCGTGTCTCCATCTCGCTGATACGCCGGCGCAATTCGGTCAACTCGTTGATGAGCTGTGCTTTCGTTTTGCGTTCGTCTTTCATGCCCATGCCACAGATTCTGATTATAGGAGGTTGAACAACGAAATAACCGTCAGATTGCAGAATAGATCACTGTGCAGTCAATGCTACACCATAATGGATGGAAGACGTATGAAAGTGTGCCTGTCATGTGCAACAAGTGCGTTGCAAATCTTATCCACTATTGACAATTCGTGCGCATGGATCTAAACTATTTGGCGCGGAGTTAGGTTTGTTACATGCCATGTCACTCAGGATGTGACGATTGTATCTCACGCGGGAATCTTTCTCGTGGTGAATGATAAGCTCCACTGGCTGTATCCTAGCATTAGATCGGGCAGCAAGATTGTTCAGTTACTAGGTTCAGCAACACTAACACTTCCTTTTGATTGATGGTTCCTAAGCATGGTGAACATTGTTGCACAGTACCAATTTACACCGTACAGCGTCATTCTTCTTTTCGCCACGCTCATTGGGATGGTTGTTGCATGGGCGGCAGTGCGCCGGCGTACGACGCCGGGCGCAGGGTACCTGGCGCTCATGGAACTGGCTGCAGCGGAATGGGCGTTTGCTATTTTTTTCGAATCGGCGGCGACCACCGTGCCACTCAAACTATTGTGGTCCCAAATTGCCTATTTCGGCACGGCCACTTCTGCCTGTTTCTACTTCCTGTTTGCGCTTGGGGTTGCGCAGGAGGCAACTCGCCTGACGCGCCGCGCGATCATTATGTTGCTCGCCGTGCCCAGCCTGACCATCGCTATTGCACTAACGAACGAATGGCACCATTGGCTGTGGACCACGATTGACATTCAATCACCTAGCAACCTGGCGGTCTACAGCCACGGCCCGTGGTTCTGGGTGTTTCTTGTCTATTCCTACACCATGGTGCTGGCAGGTATGGTTACGCTGGTCCGATCCACCCGCCAACTCCCGCCGTTCTTCAGACCGCAGATGCTGCTCATCCTCGCAGGTTCGCTTGTAACGGCTGCCGGCAACGTGATCTATGTTTTTAATGTGAACCCGCTGCCAGGCATGGACTGGACACCCATCAGCTTTGCTCTGAACGGCGCGATTTTGGCTTGGGGTATCTTTCGAAACCAGTTATTTGATCTTGTACCCGTTGCGCGCGCGCAACTGATCGAAAATATGGTCGATGGTGTGTTGGTGGTGAATACGCAGGGGCGGATCCTGGACATCAACCCGGCCGCGTTGCGACTACTTGGCGTGGGGAATCAAACGCTGATTGGCCGGCAGGTCGACGAGATACTAAAAGTGTGGCCCCGCCTCGCCCACTACTCGGGCGAAGGATTGGTGCTGCCAGTGGAGTCGCGACCCGGTAAGGGCGTGTCCTGTTACGTGGATGTCCGCGGTTCACTTCTGCGCGACCAATGGCAACGTCCCAGCGGGTATCTATTCATCCTGCGCGACATCACTCAACGCCGGCAGATGGAAGAGGAACTGCGCCAGGCCAATGTATGCCTGCAACACCAGTTGCAGGAAAACCAACTGCTCCAGGACAAATTGCAGGCAGAGGCCATTCACGATGAACTGACCGGCGTGTTCAACCGCCGTTACCTGGTGGAGTTACTGGCGCTTGGGTTGGTCCGGCGCGGAAACCAACCCTTCAGCCTGCTCATGTTGGATCTGGATCACTTGAAGGTGTGTAACGATGCCTATGGACATCAGGTCGGGGACAGGCTCCTGCGGCAGTTGTCCGATCTGCTTAGCCGGAATATCCGCGCGGGTGACGCCCTGTGCCGTTATGGCGGTGATGAGTTTGTGATCGTGCTGCCGAATACCTCGCCCCAAGAGGCTTACCAGTGTGCTGAGCGTTGGCGCGCTGCGGTCGAATCGATGATATGGGACCTTGGAGGCTATAAGCTCCGCACCACGATCTCGATGGGTGTTGCCGGCTATCCTGGTATGGACGGGCCCAACGACACCTTGCTGGTTGCAGCCGATCAGGCCTTGTATGCAGCCAAAGCCTCTGGCCGCAACCGTGTGGTGCTGTGGCACCCGGGTATTGCGCATGGTTCTGGGAACCGGACGCCGATTGGGGTTACCGGTGCGCCCATCGTTCTATCTTCCGGTTGGCGCTTGTCCGCTGATTGATATGTTCGATAGGCAAAACGCGCGCAGAGGCTGCTGGGCATCACCCGGCAGCCTCTGCCTTCTACCACCGCAGTGTTACAGCGCGAGATAGTTCACGGAACCGATAGCGAGTTCCCCTTCCTGTTTGGCCTCAGACGCTTCCTCTGGCAGCGTGGAATCCTGCAGTTCGCCATCGCGGATGCCCAATCGCGCTTCGATCACATCCATCTGGTCTGGCGTGCATTTGATCTGGCCCAGGTTGTGCACCTTGACCAGGCGCTCTTTGAGGGCCTGGGCGGTGATCTCGGGGGCCAACGTCAACTCGCCGAACACCACCAGGGTGACTTTGCTCTGCAACGAGTTAAAGCGTGACGCCCTCAGGTGAAACTCACCCTCCACCAGCAAAAGCTCTCCCTCGTAGAACACGACCTGTGTCTCCAGCAGGTTGCACTTCTGGGTGAGCACGCGCCGGAGCGACTCTGGGCACAGGATCATGGCTTCGCACGCAATCCCCTCCAGCGATTTGTCCAGCGTGGCAGGCTCAACCTCCGCGTCGATCTGAACCCGCTCCGAACAATACAGCTTGCGCGCGGGCAACGCTGCGAGCAGGGCATTGTCCAACACCAGCGGTTTCATCACCCACTCATAGCCTGCCGGGATGGCCTTGATCTTCCCTGACCCGTTGGCCAGGCGAGCCTGGATGGCCTGCGCGTTTTCTTCGTGACACCTGATCTCGCCGGAGACAAACAGCTTCTTCAGTTTCTGCTCCAGCAGGTTGTTAGGCAGCACCTGTGGGGCGATCAGCGCGCCGACCACAGCCAGCTCCGTTTGATCGGCTAATGCATTGAGATAGCGCTCGTCGAGCGTGAGCGAACCGATGTGAGTCCGTGCCAGCGGCGGGTAGGTGATGGTTTGGCCCATGATTTGTTGGACTTTGGATTGGACCACGCCCATCAAAGGCTCGGGGCAGATCAACTGGCCCATCACGGCCACACCGCCCAGCCCTTTCTCGATGTCCTCACCGGGCACATCGGGTTCCACCATCACCTGGCCCATCACGACCAGGTACACCTGCGCGGTTTGGTTTTTGAAGTAGTCGCGGTTGATGACCACCTGGCCCATGACATTTTGCACAGAGGCGTCTGCGGGCACGCTGATGGCCATGTTGATACTGCCGAGATTGAGGCGGGTCATCAGATCGGCCTTCTGTGGGGTGTAGATCACCACATTCGCGCTGCTGATTTGTTTGATCGGCGCGATGGAAGCCTCCGTCGCGTTGCGCAGATCGAGCACGTTCACACTGCCAATTGTCTTATTCGGTTCCATTTTTTCTTTCTCCTTGCGTGGAAATTGAACGGTGATCGAGCCTTATTTCGCCGGCACCTGATTGCGCCAGCGACCATCGACAGGGTGTAGGTGCGCCGTCCGCAGACGATGCAATCCATGGCGCAGCGCCGCCAGCGCGCGGTCGATGATGTTAGGTACCTGGACGGTCACGCCTTCTGGCTTGAAGCGTTTGAGCTGTGCCTCATATAAAGCGTGCTCAGCCTGTGCAATATGATGTTCCTGATACAACATCCCATCCTCCTCTTGGTGAGGAGTCTGCATCCTCAGATGCAGACTCAACCCCTCGCTTAGATCAGCTCTGATCGGTGTGCACGAATCCACTGGGCAGCCAGGCGTAGCCGCGATCGCACTGTCGCCGCGGGGACGTTCAACTCGCGGGCGATCTGTTCGCTCGTCATGCCCAATACGTAGCGCTTCTTGAGCAATTCGCGATAACGCTCGGGGATCAGTTCGAACAGGCCATAGACCGCCCCGATATTGACGGTAGCGTGATCGTCGACCAGCGCCTGCTGGGCCAGTTTCTCAAGCAAAGCCTGTCTACGCTTGCGGGCGCGTTGCTGATCGTAAAAGCGGTTCTTAAGCACTTGGTATAGCCAGCCGCGGCGCTGGTAAAGGTTGAGCTGATTCAGCAGCACCAGATGAGCCATCGCCTGGATGAATGTCTCCTGCACCAGGTCGTCGGCGCTGTCCGCATCGTGGGTGAGGCCCACGGCGTAGCGGCGCAATCGCTCCTCATATTCGATATAGAGATCAGCGACTGTCAGGCTGCTCCCTTTGCAAGCCTCTTTGCAGGCCTCTACCGGCGCTTGGGTGGACATCATCTCCATCTTATTCGCCTTTTCTACGATATATGACGTTTGCCGGGGGTGCGATTGATCACTGCTTCACAAGATAGTTGTTACTATCCTTCAGCGTTTCGGCCTCATAGAAGGATGCTCAATACCGCACTTGGTTATGTCCGCCCTCGCGCTTCTCCTCTTGATCAAACACTCCACTGTCTGGATGTTGTATGTCAGCGGCCAGAAACCGGGTCGTGTCTCCATCTCAGTACGGGATTTTGCCCACGTGGGCTGCTCTATATGCACACAGGCAACTGGAGCGGCAGCCAGGTGCTTAGCCAACAGAATGCCATGAGCGATTGTGGTGGGATGCACCCGTCGATACATTCGCTGTGTGCAGCCACACCAACTGATGTTGCCGGTACGTATAATTGCGCTGGTTGGTTTAGGGGGACAGTGTGAACAAATCCTTAAGACGGTTGTTGAAAAGAATCCCGCTGTTTTACGATCTGGCGAAAAGAACGCGCGATCACTTCAGAGCAGTACGCGTTGGGCGTTGGGTGAGGAGGCTGCAAGCCTCCTCACAACCCATCAGGATCGTCATCGGTGCCTGGGGCGTGAGTGATGCGGGCTGGGTTCCTACCGATGCTGAATACCTGAATCTCACCAACCCCGCGCACTGGGTCCGCTATTTCAGGGCAGATTCGATTGACGCCATCCTGGCGGAACACGTGTGGGAACATCTGACCGAAGACGAAGCCTTAGCCGCGGCGAAACATTGTTATCACTATCTGAAACCAGGGGGCTATGTGCGGGTGGCGGTGCCGGATGGTTATAATCCCAACCCGAAATACATAGAAGCGGTCAAGGTGGGCGGGATCGGTCCGGGGGCGCATGATCATAAGGTCCTGTACAACTACAAGACGTTGTGCCGGTTGTTTGATACGGCGGGGTTCACCGTCGATCTGCTCGAGTATTACGACGAGCAGGGCGTGTTCCATCATGAGCCCTGGAGCGTTCAACAAGGCACGATACACAGATCACAAGGCTTCGGTGCCGATAAGCGTCATAAGGTCGATGGCATCACGTACTCAGAGGGCGACATCATCTATAGATCGATCATCATAGACGCGCACAAATGCTAAACCGTCAGTGAGTTGTCAGAAGGGATGTTGGATTTTTGAAGGTGAGGGGTCGTCAGGGATCGTAAGGGATCATAAGGGCCAATGAGGTAGGGTTTACGGATGCATGAAGCGGGAAACGAAGCGCCACGGTCTGGCAAACGACGCGGGGGAGGGCGCCTGAGCCGTGCTGTAAAGATATTCGCGGTCATCGCTTGCCTGATGGTTGTATTGGTGATGGTGATGTACCGGGTGACCCCCGCCCCATTGCCTGAACAGATACCTGAAGTAACACAAATTCCTCAAATACAGCGCACGCCTATCCAGAGCACTCCCGCGCAAAATCCACAACCCACTCCCATCCCTCCCACCCCTCAGCCGACGCCCACGTACAAGTACAACTACGCCGAGGCGTTGCAGAAGTCGTTGTATTTTTACGAAGTGCAGCGTTCTGGCCGGTTGCCGGCCAATAACCGCGTTGCGTGGCGCGGGGACTCGGCGCTGGAGGATGGTGCGGACAACGGGGTGGATCTGACAGGGGGCTGGTACGATGCCGGCGATGCCGTCAAGTTTGGCTTCCCAATGGCTGCCTCGGCGACCATGCTGGCCTGGGGGATGATTGAATACCGGGATGCCTATGTTCAGAGCGGCCAATGGACGTATACGCTGGATAATCTCCGCTGGGCGACTGACTACTTCGTGAAAGCCCACACGGCGCCCAACGAACTATGGGCGCAGGTGGGCGATGGTGATATCGACCACGATTGGTGGGGTCCGGCCGAAGTCATGTCGATGCCCCGGCCATCCTCCAGGATCGATCAGAATTGCCCCGGTTCGGACCTGGCGGCTGAGACCGCCGCCGCACTTGCCACGGCTTCGATTGTCTTCAAGCCCGTGGATGCGAACTACGCGGATAAGCTACTGGAGCACGCCGGCCAACTCTATACCTTCGCAGACACGTTCCAAGGCCAGTATTCTGATTGCATCAAAGGAGGCCAGACGTACTACAAATCCCACAGTGGTTACTGGGATGAACTCGTATGGGGGGCACTCTGGCTGTATCGTGCCACCGAGGAGCCCGCCTACCTGGCGAAGGCCGAAAGCTATTACAAACAGTTGGATGCGCCCAACATGTACACATTTACCCAGAGTTGGGATGACAAACGGTATGGCTGTTATGCGCTCCTCGCCATGTTGACGGGTAACGCCAGCTATGCCGAAGACACAGAGCGATGGCTTGACTATTGGTCGGTGGGTTATGAAGGCCGGCGCATCGCTTACACGCCCGGCGGCCTGGCGTGGGCAAACAGATGGGGGGTGCTCCGCTACGCGGCAAACACGGCGTTCATCGCATTCGTGTATAGCGATGCCATGCGAGACCCGGCCAAGAAAGCGCGTTATCACGACTTCGCCGTGAGCCAGATCAACTATATTCTGGGGGATAACCCGCGTCAGAGCAGTTACGTGGTGGGTTTCGGCAACAATCCGCCGTCGGATCCGGCGCACCGCAACGCGCATGGGTCCTGGATGGGAAAACTGGACGTGCCCCCTCGCAACCGCCATGTGCCATATGGGGCCTTGATCGGCGGACCCGATCAAAATGACCAGTTCGTCAACGATCGCGCGGATTACGTGACGAACGAGGTCGCTACAGATTACAACGCCGCCTTCACCGGTGCCCTCGCGCGCATGGTCAGTGAGTTCGGCGGCCAACCCTTACAGGACTTCCCGCCGCCTGAGCCACGAGACGCCGAGTTTTTTGTCGAGGCATCCACCAGCAGGGCCGGTTTCAATGCGATCCAGATTCATGCGTTCCTGAACAACCGCTCCGGGTGGCCCCCCCGTGTCGCCAAGGATCTGTCATTCCGCTACTTCATCGATTTGAGCGAAGTGCTCTCGTCCGGCCACACCCTGGACGACGTCCAGATCACGTTAGACTCGGCAGATGGCGCGAGGATGTCACCATTGCAACCCTGGACGGAGGACGCGGGCATGTATTTCGTTGAGGTCGACTTCCGGGGTATCCCCATTTCCCCTGGTGGGGAAGGGAGCTACCGTAAGGAAGTGTGGTTAACCATTTCTCTGCCAGACGGCACCCGAAACACACTGCAGAACACATCCCGGCAGTGGTCATTGCAGGAACTGACCGAAAGCACGCAAACGACACCCTATCTCCCTGTCTACGAGAATGGCAAGCGGTTGTACGGGCAAGAGCCGGGCGCGCCCCCTTAATAAGTTGGGCTCTCCCGAAGATGGCTCTCGCAAAGACGCAAAGGCGCTAAGAAATCCCCTGGCGCCTTTGCGTCTTTGCGAGAGATTTCGTTTTGTCCGGTAGAGCCATAAGTTCCGCGGCGTGGGCCGTCAAACCAGCCCGAATTCACGTTCCCTTGACGTGCCGGTTGAAGAATTCAATCGTGCGTTGCATGGCCAGGTTGAAGCCGCTGGAGATGTTGTGATCCGAACCTTCATAGGTATAGAACTCGACGGTTTTGCCCGCTGCCAGCACTTGCTGATTCAGAATCTCCGAAAACTCAAGCGGCACCGAGGTGTCGGCCGTGCCATGATGCAGTTGTAACGGGCCGGATAAGTCACTGAGAAACACGTTGGCCGAGATGGAATCCCAGAAGACCGGGTTCTCCTCGGGGGAGCCGTACATGTCCAGCAGTTCCGTGCGCCAGCGTCGCCCTGGGAAGGCGGTAACCGTGACATCGCCCGCAGCGGCCGCGGCCCGCCGGCGCCAGCGTGTGATCAGGTCGGGGTACGAGGCGACGACGCCGGCCCAAATGACGCCGGCTTTGATGTCATTGGTGATGACCATGCTGCGCAGCGTGATGTAACCGCCCATCGAATGTCCCCACATTCCGATCCGCGCCGGATCGACATCCGGGTATTGCTTCATCGAAGCGACAGCGTTGAGTACGTCCACCACGTAATCGGGCGAACCGTATGCGCCGCTGGCCTCGCCTTCTGAGTCGGCATGGCCCCGGTAGTCGGGGCGGAACACGATGTAACCGCTGCGCGCCAGCCAGTCGACGTAGGCAATGTAGCGCTCCGTGGTGCGGTACACCTCAGGTGCGATATAGCCGTGGTTGAAGATAATCACGGGCCAGCCGCTGGCGGGCTTTTCGCCGAAAGGCACCGTCAGCAGCGCATAAATCTTTAATCCTTCGGACTGATACGAGGCGTAATAACGGTTGTAACTCGCACCGGACTCCAGCGTCTGTTCGATGACGATGCTACTGCCTGGATATTGCCGTTGCCGCATGGCTTCGATCGTCAACGGATGTGGCGTGGGCGTCGGGGTGGGGACGGGTGTTGCCGTCGTCGTGGGGAGGGGCGTCTCTGTGGGGACTTCGGTCGTCGCCGGCAGATCCTCTGGCGCAGCCGTCTGCGTCGGCAGGATCGTAACCTGTGGCGTAAAACCCGTCGGGGGCAGTGCCGGCTGTGGGTTACTTTGACAGGCCACCGCCAGCACTGTCATTACGATGAGGACAATCCAGCGTCGAGCAGATATCATCGCCCTGGTCATGCCCCCAATAGTATCGAGAGCCACTCTCCTCTACCTGTGAAAACGCCAAGGGTTGGCTGAGAAGATATAAAGATGCGTACGCTATAGCACAGGGTGACGATGGAGCAACCAGCGCGCGGCGTTGCGCAGTAACTGTTGGAAAGATGGGTGCTGTATGACAGCCAGTGTATGCCCGTGGGGGAGATAAACCACGCGACCCTGGCCGTACGCATACGCCCAACCGGACACCGACTGGCGGCCGTCCTGACCCTGGCTCACCAGCAATGGTGTCACACGATCGTAGTCAAAGTGGAGCCAGTGTTGCTCGTCCTCGATCTCGTAAGACGCCACACCGGCAGTCACCGGGTGTGTTTTGCTGGCAACTTCGACGTGGAAGCTGGCAATCGCCGGGTGGCCGATGTAGTAACCCCCGAGCGTCCGGCGGTAGCCCCCTTGCCAGGGGTAGTCCCAACCCGCGTTGTGCAACGCCAGGAACCCACCCCCTTGCAGCACGAACTGCTCGATGGCATCCTCCTGTCCTGGTTGCATCCACCGCACCGGGGCCGCATCACGGCCGTTGGGGAATTCCATCCCATCGCGCAGCAGGACAAAGAGGTGCTTCCCTTGCAATCGTTCGTGGAACTGTGCAAAGTCGATGGTGCACTCGACGTCGACGCCCTCGTGTTTCAGCGCGGCACCGACGCCCTCAAACGCGTCGCTCGGGTTGTGATAATGATCGCCTGCAAGGATCAACGCACGTGTTGTTGAGTTCATAGGGTTTTCCCTCTGCCGCTGGTGATGCAGCGGAGCTGATAGAGGCTGGTGCTGGCTGTCAAGTACAGCGTGCGCGTATCATCCTCTCCCCAGTTCAGGTTTGCCGTCACTTCCGGCATGCGAATGCGACCAAGAACCACCGCGCCGGGAGAGAGAATCCACACGCCGCCTGGGCCGGTACAAAAGACATTGCCATGGGTATCCAGCTTCATGCCATCAGGCACCCCAGGCAATCCAGACGAGCCAGGCACTTCCCCGTTGGAAAATTCCCAAAAGACGCGCCCACCCGATAGTGTCCAGCCGTCCCCGACGTCAAACACGCGGATGTGAGAGCGTATCGTGTCGTCCACGTAGAGCCTGCGTTCATCTCCTGTCAGTGCCAGGCCGTTAGGGGCCGCGAAGTCGTCTGCCAACAAGGTGGGCTCGGTTGCACCCGGGTCCAGGCGATACACGCCGCGAAATGGAAGCTCTTGCTCCGCTGGTCCGCCTATTCCTGGCATCAGCCCGTAATGAGGGTCGGTGAAGATCAATGCCCCGTCTCGGGTGACGATGATATCGTTGGGAGAGTTCAGGCGTTTGCCCTGGTACCGCTCTGCGAGCACTTCCACGCTGCCACCGGCGCCCTCCCGGGTAACCCGGCGTGTCTGGTGTTCGCAGGTCAGCAGCCGGCCCTGGTGATCGATGGTCAAGCCGTTGGAGAAATGACTCGGCTTTCGATACACCTCAACACCGTTGGCCTTCGTGTACCTGTATATCGTGTCGGCCGGGATATCCGAAAAGTACAGGCATCTTTTCGTGCGGTCCCATATGGGCCCCTCGGTGAACTGGAATCCTTCGGACAGGCATTCCAACTCCGCCACAGGATCTACTAACGCCTTCAGCTCCGGTTCGTATTGTTCAACACACGTCATGTCTTTCACCTCTTGAGTTCAGATGGCGCCATCACTTCCAGCGACGTCAAACCCGCGCCAAGCGACATTCCGGGCCATGCCCGATGCCTGTGGCCATGCGATGCGATGCTCTTCGCTGGCAGCCCAGCGCCTGCGGTTCTCTTCCGTGTCAAACACCAACTCCATCTGGTAGTTGAACTCAGTCGCGGCCGCCTCGATTTCCTTTGCGATGTGTGGCGGGAAGAGGCGTAGCAGCGATGAACTCAGATAGCCTTGCTGCTTTTTGAGTGCCGGCACATATGTGTCCCGGTACATCTGCTCGAAGGCACGGGCCTTCTCTGGAGAGACGTCGAAATAAATCTGCAAGAGCATCATTTCAGTTTCCTCCGGTGGACAAAGTACACCGAAGAGTGTAAAACAAAACTACGTTTGCAGACAGGGATGGTAGGTCAAGTAAACCATGAAAAAGATTCTGAATTCCCCCCAATCGTTCGTCGTCGAAATGTTGGATGGCTTGCTGAAGGCTCATCCCACCATGCTGGCTTACGCGGGAGATGATCCCCACTGCATCGTCCGGGCCGACGCGCCTGTCCAGGGGAAGGTCGGCCTGGCGACGGGCGGCGGGTCCGGGCACCTGCCGGTGTTCCTGGGCTATGTTGGGAAAGGGATGCTGGACGGTTGCGCCGTCGGCGACGTGTTTTCCTCCCCCAGTGCCGAGCAGATGTACGAGGTGACCCGGCGCATCAACGCCGGCCAGGGGGTGGTTTACATCTTCGGCAACTACAGCGGCGATGTGATGAATTTTGACATGGCTGCCGAAATGGCGGATATGGATGCCATTCCCGTACGGACTGTCCTGGTCAAGGATGACGTCGCATCGGCGCCACGGGCAGAAGCCGTCCGCCGGCGCGGCGTGGCTGGCATGGTCTTTGCCTTCAAGGTGGCAGGTGCGCGGGCTGATCGAGGCGGCACATTGGACGAAGTCGCCGAGACGGCCCAGAAAGCGCTCGACAATATCCGCTCCATGGGCGTCGCGCTGTCTCCGTGCACCGTGCCAATGGCCGGCAAGCCGACCTTCAGCATCGGTGAAGACGAGATGGAGATCGGCATGGGTATTCACGGCGAACCCGGCGTGAAGCGCGAAAAGCTGCAAACGGCGGACCAGGTTGCGGAGCGTATGACCCTGGCCATCCTGGAGGACATGGACCCCAAGCCGGGTGACCGCCTGGCCGTGATGGTGAATGGGTTGGGCGCGACACCGCAGGAAGAACTCTACATCATGTACCGCAAGGTGCACGATATCCTGGCTGAAAGGGCGCTCAGCGTGCACCGGGTGTATGTGGGCGAGTTCGCCACTTCCATGGAGATGGCAGGGGCGTCTCTGACGTTCTTCCGCCTGGACGATGAGCTGGCCGACCTGTTGGACGCACCGGCGCATACGCCATTCTTCACCCAGGTGTAATGAAAAGGCAGGCATTCTGATGAGCCAATCAGAGCACAACATCGATGAGCAGACAGTTGCCCATGCGATGAAGCAGGTCAGCGCGGCATTCAACGCTCAGCATGAGTACCTGACTGGCCTCGATCAAGCCATGGGGGATGGTGACCTGGGGATTACTGTGACCAAGATTGCCACTGCGCTGGAACAATATGCGCAGACGGACCCGGCGGGTGACCTTGGCAAGTGGATCGCAGGCGCCGGCATGGTGGTGAATCGTGCTGCCTCTTCGACCATGGGTACCCTGCTGGCCACCGCGTTGATGCGCGCGGGGAAAGAGGCCCGCGGGCTGACCGAACTGACCCCGGCCGTTCTCTCCGCCATGCTCGTCGCTGCGGATGTGGGCATCCAGGAGCGCGGTAAGGCCAAACCGGGGGACAAGACGGTGGTCGATGCCCTGCACCCGGCCGCACAGGCCTTTGCAGAGGCCATCGCGGCTGGGATCGGTCTGAAGGAGGCGGGCCAGAAAATGCTGGCCGCCGCCAGGGAAGGCCGCGACCGTGTCACACCGCTGAAGAGCAGCACCGGCCGTGCCGGGTGGGTGGGCGAAAGGACGGTTGGCCTGGTCGATCCGGGTTGCGCCGCCATGGTGATTTTGCTGGAGGCCCTGGTGGGGATAACATAAGGGTCTTGGTGAAACGAGCCATCAACGCTTGCGGAACGAAATCCACGTGGCATAACCCTATATCGATGTGCCCTTGACAGGCGGCGTACAATTGTATGTAAAGTGAGTTTTTACCTGCGTCCTGGAATCGCCCAGCGACGAATTTGGCAATGTGCGTTGCGCTGTCAAGGTGGCTCACATCTCGACAACAGCGTCTTCACCCAGACAGTTGCTTAAGGAGGTGACTGATGGTGACGCTCAAATTGACGCCAGACGAAGCAGACCTGCTTTGCTTCATCCTCGAAAGCTATCTCACGGACCTGCGCGATGAGATCCGCGACACCGATAACCGCGACTTCCGGGCGGACTTGAAACTACGCGAGGCGTTTCTGCGCAAACTGCTGCAGCAATTAACGACCGAGGCGGAGGGTGTCTCATAAACTGTCTCATAAACGACTTGCGCCTGATCATCCTCCTCTGCCGATGAAGACGGTTGTTGCATAACGCGCGTCGCTTCTCGCCTGGCGAGTCGTGATGGAGCGCTGGCCGATACTGGGTTGGCCGGTGTGCGGCCCAGTCGCGCCCCATAGGACCTCGCGTGTGCGCGTGCCCCCTGGTTCATACGGAAGGGCTGACCGATGTGCCAACCCGGCTGCACCTGACTGGGTTTGGTCCACAGGTATAATGGCGGCCCACATTGAAGATGGTGTCTCTGTTTGGATTTGGAATGGGGGAAGAGGAGGTGTTGTGTAAGATAACGCCCGATGTGTGTATGCGATTGTCTGTAGCTGTAGATTGTAATTGTCGTTGATCCCCTCAGCGCGTCCCCATGAGCCTGTAAGCCGTATCAGTTCGGATAACCCTCCCAAGGGTATCCACCAGGATGTAAGGAGACAGGTATGGCAACCTCTCGCGTTAGTCGTCGACGACTCCTCAAGATATCCACGCTGCTCGGCAGTGGCGCACTTTTAGCAGCTTGTGGCGCGCCAGCAGCCACACCGCCTGCCGGTACCACGTCCACAGAATCGGCAGCAGCGACCCCGGCCGCCGAGGCCACGGCAACTGGCGCACCGGCTGCCGAGGCTACGGCGACTGGCGCCCCCGCCGCAGATGTTACGCCGACGAGCGCGCCGGCGACGGGTGGCGGTGGCCGGGTCACCGTGCTCCACCGCCAGGAATACTTCAAAGACCTTGAGAATCAGTATAAGGCCCAGGCGGAGGAGTTCATCACGAGCCTGGGGTATGAGCCGGACGTTTCGGCGGTGAACCCGGAGCTATTCGGCGACTTCATGGCCAAGATGCAGGCGGCCGTCTCTGCCGGCAACCCACCGGATCTGGCTTATCACACCAATAGCGTCTCGCAGATGCGTGACCTCGACCTGGTGGTCGATCATACGGCCATCGTCGACGAACTGTCCCAAAAGTATGGCGACCCCGTGCCGGTGACCGTGTTCGACAATGCCCGGTTTGAGGACATGTGGTTCTCCGTTCCCCACAGCTCCAACGCCGGTGCGTGGTTCGTGCGCAAGGATTGGGCGGAGGAAGTTGGCGCCGACACCGCCGCGATTAAAACGCTGCAAGACCGGTTGGACGTCGCGCTCAAGATGTCGGACCCGGCAAAACAGCGATACGGCTGGGGATTGACGGTCAATAAGAGCGGCGATGGGCATGGCTTGATCACGAATGCATTCCAGGCCTTCGGCGGATGGGCGGTGGACGAAGCCGGCACGAAGGTCACGTTCAACTCGCCCGAAACCGTGGCAGGCATCCAATGGCTGGCCGACGTCTACACAAAACCCGAGAACAAGAAAACCCTGCCACCCGGCGTGGAGAGCTGGACGGACACGAACAACAACGAGGCCTATCTCGCCGGCCAGGTTGGAATGACGGCGAACGCTTTCAGCATCTATGCCAAAGCCAAGGCGGATAAGAACCCGGTGCTCGGCAATACCGCCGTCGTGCGTTTCCCAGTCACGAATGACGGAACGTTGGAACTTGGCGGTGGCGGCAACGCCTACTACTCCATCTTCAAGAGCGCCAAGCAGGAGGACGTGGCCCGGCAGATCATCCTGCATTTCCTTGACCCGCAGGTCTTCACACCGCTATCGGTCCTGGGCGGCGGGCTGGTGATGCCCGCTTACAAGCAAGCGTGGACCGATGACCTAGTCAAGGCTGACCCCGCCTTTGCCGGACTCCAGGAGATCATCTTCAATCCCAACGCCTACCTTGGGTTCGGGCACCCTGCCAAGCCGAACGCGGCCATTGATGCCGCATTCGCCACCGGTTTCCTCAGCCAGATCATGTCGGACATCATCACCGGCAAGAAGACAGCCGAACAGGCCGTGGCCGATGGGCACAAAACGATGGTGCAAATCTTCGAAGAGAAGGGTTTGCCCCAATAGCGGGCGGTCGTGTCCAGGGGTGACCGGCACTTCGCAGGTGCCGGTCACCTTCGCAAGGAAAGGTCAGGAAGGTCGAGGAGGGTGATATGGCTGAACCAGCGACGGTATTCCCGGCGGGCCGGGCGGGCCAGCTTGCGCTCGGCAAACGATTGAGGCAGGCATTCGGCAAAGACTGGAAAATCGCGCTTGTCTTCCTGGCGCCAACAGTCATCCTGATTATGGGGCTGATCCTGTACCCGTTTCTCAACGCCCTCGTGTTGAGTTTCTTCACGCGGTCGATCAACCGGCAGGAGGTCTTCGTCGGATTTTCCAACTATATTCGCCTGTTGGATGATGAGATGTACACCGGGTCGCTGCTCAACACGATCCGATTTACCCTCTTTTCAGTCGTCACAAAACTGGTTACCAGTCTCCTCATTGCGTCCGTGCTGAACAGCCGCATCCCTGGCCGCAACGTTCTGGCGGGGATCATGTTGCTGCCGTGGATTGTGCCGGAGGTGGTGACGGCGCTCACCTGGCGCGGCATCTACGATCCGATCTTTGGCGGGCTCAACCCGGTTCTGCGGGCGCTTGGTGTGGTGAACCGCGATGTTGCATGGCTGGCTGAACCGAACCTGGCGTTGGCAAGCGTCATCGCCGTCAACGTCTGGAAGGGCATTCCCTTCTTTACCATTCTGCTGCTGGCCGGCATGAAAGCCATCGACAAGGAACTGTACGAGGCAGCCGAAGTGGATGGCGCGAATGCGTTGGAACGTTTCCTGAATATCACACTGCCCGGCTTGCGCTACGTGATCGCCGTCACCATGCTGCTGTCCACCATCTCGACCTTCAACTCGTTTGGAATCGTCTATCTGCTGACGGGTGGCGGCCCCGGTGGTGAGACGCGTGTGTATTCGATCCTGGCCTACGAACGAGCCTTGTTGCAGTTCCGCTATGGGCCGGGTGCGGCTGTGTCACTATCGACCGTGCCCTTCCTGGCGGTCTTCATCCTGCTGCTGGCGCGCTTTATGCGCCAGGGCATCGACCAGAGCGCGCCCGAAACCCGCTTGAGTCGCCTGCTGGGCAAACTGGGACGTCTTGTGGGGGCTGTGTTGGCAACACTCGCATGGCCATTGGGGTATCTTTCCTACCAGGTGGACCGGCTCTCCGCCGGGCTTGCGAAACGGACGGCCAGTGTGGTGAGCAGTGGCGGTCGCCATACCGTGCTGACCAGCCAGCAGCGCGAAGGCGCGGGTGTCGTGGTCCGGCTGCTGGTGCTGCTGCCGTTCCTCCTCTTCGTGCTTTTTCCGTTCTATTGGGTGGTCGCCACAGCCTTTAAGAGCGACTTGCAGATTTCGCAGCGCGTATCGCTTTTCTGGCCAGACCCGTGGACGATCCAGCAGTTCGACACGCTCATCAATAAAACGCTGTACGCCACCTGGTTTAAGAATACGGTGGTCATTGCCGCGGCGACTACGGTGCTCTCCGTATTCTTCGCTGCGCTGGGTGGCTACGCGCTGGCCCGCCTCAAGTTCCGTGGCGCCGGTGCGCTGACCACAGTGCTGTTGATCACCTATCTGCTGCCCGGCTCACTGATGTTCATCCCGATGTACCGTATCCTCACCGGGCTTGGCGTCATCAACACCCATCTGGCGCTCATCATCACGTATCCGACTTTTCTCATCCCCTTTGCCTCGTGGGTGATGATGGGCTACTATCGTTCGATCCCTGAGGACCTGGAGGAATCCGCGCAGATCGACGGCGCGACGCGCTTTACGGCATTCGTGCGCATTACGCTGCCGCTGGCACTGCCCGGATTGCTGGCCGTCACGTTGATCGCGTTCACCAATGCGTGGAATGAGTTCCTGTATGCCTTCATCTTTCTCACCAGCGAACGGCTCATCACGTTGCCGGTGGGCCTGCAGAAGCTCGTGTTTGCCGACATTTACCCTTACGGCCAGTTGATGGCCGCATCGCTGATCATGTCGATCCCCGTGGTTGCCCTGTATATCTTCGCCCAACGCTTCCTGGTGGAGGGCCTCACCGCGGGGAGTGTGAAAGGCTGATCCTTTTAGAGCGTTTATCAGGTTGGTGTATGGCATGTTCAAGCTCGACAGCCAAATGGGAGAACCTTGCGCACGTTTAGCCTGTTCATGTCTTTACCGCGTTCCATGAGCCACTCACTGGCCAATGGCTCGAACCCCTGTACGCTCGTTCGCTTTCGCGTGCCCAGCGAGATTGGGTTAAAGGGTTGTTTTGTTACCTGTCCGCCGAACGTTCCACAGTGATGACCACTTTTCCTTTAGCGTGTCCTTCTTCAAGATACCGGAGCGCTTCAGCAACCTCACTTAATGGGTAACATCTATCGATGACAGGGGCGACTTTGCCCGCTTCAAGAAGCTCTTTGATAACAACCAGATCTTTTTGATTTGTTGTCGCTATTCCCATGAAACCCATCTTCTTACTTCCGATCCTCGATACCAATGGCCCCAGAGGCATCCCCTGGAAAATTTGAGCCATGGAACCGCCGGCCAGGACATACATTCCCATGGGGCTTAATGCACGCCGATACGCTAAAATCGGATGATATCCGTTAACGGCCAGAATCAGATCATACCGCTGCCCATTTCGGGTGAAATCTTCTTGCGTGTAATCAATGACATGGTCTGTACCAATCGAGCGCGCCATGTCCACATTCCTAGTGCTGCACACGGCAGTGACTTCAGCTCCGAATGATTTGGCAATCTGCACGGCAAATGTACCCACACCACCAGACGCACCATTAATCAACACCTTTTGTCCGGGCTGAATCTGTCCTTTGGCTGAAACTTTGTTACATTGTTCCCGACGGATTCAACCCGCCCGGCGATATCAGTGCCGAGTCTCCATTCTCTTAGTTTGAGCAGCCCGTCCGCGCGTGCGGGCCCGTACACCAGGCGGACCAGGAACGGTAAACCTCTCATTCTATGGTAGTCCACGGGATTCGCGGACGCCGCATGAATCTTTACCAATACTTCACCGTCATTGGGAGCAGGTTTCTCCACCTCTTTGAGCTGAAGGACATCCGGTGATCCGTATGCTGTGCGTACAATTGCTTTCATTTGAGTATCCATCCTGCCCGTCGCAGGTTGACGCGCTTGCGCCCCGTGGCCTTGGGCGGGTGCTCGCTCATCGGTGGATCGCGGGGATGTAGTGCAATGACTCTTACACTGGACTTACGCGAAGCCGCGCAAGGCGGGTTGCATAATAGCGACATGACCGAGCAAGCCAAAGCCAAGGTGACGCGCTTGGACTATTGCCAGTACTTGCTGAGCAGCCAAATCAACTACACGTTGACCAACTTCGCGGACCATTCGGAACGCTTCAGCCACGACGCCATCAACCGCTACCTGAATGGGGAGCGGATCCCCCCGCGCTGGGTATGGGGGAGTGTACGCGAGCAAATCGTGACCAGTTCGAACGGGTGCGTGCTGTTCGATGATGTGGTGCTGGACAAGCGGCATGCCCAGCAGATCGAGTTGGTGCGCCGGCAGTACAGCGGGAACGCCAAGCGGGTGATCCAGGGCATCGGGGTGGTGACGTGCGTGTACGTCAACCCGGAGACTGACCAGTTCTGGCTCATCGACTACCTTATCTTCGCCCCCGACGTGGATCACAAGAGCAAACTCGACCACATGCGCGAGATGTTGAGCAACGCCGACCGCTTCAAGCGGCTGCCCTTTCGGGTGGTGTTGATGGACACCTGGTACGCCACGCTGGAAGAGATGTTGTTCATCGAAGGACTGGGCAAGGTGTACTACTGCCCGGTGCGGGAGAACCGGCGAGTCAGCCTGCGGCGCGACGACCCGACCTACTACCGCGTGGATGAACTGGCGTGGTCGCGCGACGAACTGCGCGGCGGCCGGCTGGTGCACCTGAAGCATTTTCCGGCTGGGCACCAGGTGAAATTGTTCCGGCTGACGTTCTCTAACGAGCGCACGGACTACATCGTGACGAACGATGTGACTCAGGATTCGACGGCGGCCACACAAGAGGTGTGGGGCTGGCGTCCGAAGGTTGAGGACGCGTAGCGCACCGCGAGACCAAGCAGGTGACCGGGATTGAGGGCTGTCAGTGCCGGCGCGCGCGCAGCGTCCGCAACCACATCGGCTGCGCCCTGTTGGTGTGGGTGCGCCTCAAGCAAGTGGCTCAGGAAACGGGCCGCACGATCTATCAAGTGAAACATGGTTTGTTGGACGACTACTTGTGTCAGCAACTCAAGTCACCGTCCATCAAGATGACCCTTGCGTAAGTCCAGTTGTATTTGTTCTAGAGCCGCGCCGCCTTTCCTGGACAGCTTCGCAAAGGTGCGCCGTAAGTCGTGCGGTGCTAAACCAGGCTGGCCGATCTGTGAGCCATGGGCTTTGACTACCCGCATGATGGACTGTGGGGTAGTGTGGCCCTTGGGGATACGCAACTTGTTGCCCTCAGCCCGGCCGGTGGTGTTGCCGGTGCGCAGCTTACCGGTCTGCGTCACCTCGACGAACACGTACCCATCCCGCAGGCCTGCGGCATTCGCCCACACGTCGATCAACGCTTTGGCCCATGCCGACATCGGAATCGTGCGGACCTTGTTGCGCTTGCCGATGAGGTCCACGATGGCCCAGCGGCCCTCGCGCTGTTGTATGTGGGCGAAGGTGAGTTTTGCCGCCTCCTCCCGGCGCAGCCCACACCCGACCAGCACACCCAGCAGGGCCCGATCCCTCTTGCCGCGCAGGGTCGTGGTGTCCGGCTCATTGAGCAGCGCCTCCGCTTGACGGTGTCCACGTACAAGCTGACGAACTGGTCAGCACAACTTTGACTTAAGAGTTGGGGGCTGCAGGTGGAAGCGACAGGCCTCGGAATGCCGGCGATGCACCGGTGAGCAAGGTCGAGCGCGCCCCAAATACCCTGCCCAGTTGTTCCTTGGGGACGTTGCGCTGCAGCAAGGTCGTCTCCATCGGCGTATAAGGCCCCCACATCAAGCCACCCAGCAAAAGAAGGCCACAGGCCAACCAGAGTTCGTCGATAAAAACCATCGGCAAAAGGCTGGCGCCCCACAGGAACGCGATCAGCGGCAAAGCAACACCCAGGCGCAGGCGCCTGCTGAGCGCGGTACTGCTGAGCGTGCCGATCAGCGCGCCGACCGCCAAAGCCGACCAGAGTAATCCATAGCCGCGCGCGTCCGTTTGTAGTATGGCGTCGCTATAGAGGGGTAAGGCAGCCTCCAAGGGGCCGTACGAGAAAAAGAATACCAGGCTCAGCAGGGTGGTGAGTCTCACCACCTTCATATGCCAGAGCTGGTGTAAGCCCAGGCGTTCGGAGAGAGGCGCTTGCGCTGGGGATTCGCTCCGTTTAAGGATGGGGAGCGTGAGGGCAGCAAACGCCATCACGGCAAAGGTCGCCGCGTCGACGAGCAGCACGGATGGGCCTCCGAAAGAAGCGACGAGCACCCCGGCAACCGCCGGCCCGATTACCAAAGAAAGGTTGAGGCTGAACGACCATAGCATATTGGCGTCATCCAGGTCCTTATCCTCTACAAGATCGGGCAGGATGCTGCGCGACCCAACCAGAGTGGCAGGTTCCAACAAACCTGCCAACAGGGTGAGCAGGAAAAGCAGCCATAACTCAAGCAAGCCGAACCAATACAGGAGGAGGATGAGGCCGATGATGAGGGTGCGCAGGCCATTATCGATGGCGATAATGGCCCTGGGTTGGAAGCGGTCTATCAAGGAGCCAATGACTATGCTGGTGGCAATTGCGGGAAGTTGGAGGGTGAGGAGAATGCCGGCTGTCGCCGTACCTGACCCTGTGACTTGCAAAACGAACCAGGGCAATGCGATAAGCGCGAAGGCATCGCCAAATAGCGATACCAACCTGCCTACCCAAAGCCGGCCGAATGCAGGATTACGGTAGAGCAAGCTAAATACTTGCCAGAAGCGGGTCATTGATTGAGCATCTCGGCCAGCCGCCTCTGAAGATAGGCGCGCTCGGCCTTGTTGCCGCACAGGGCCAGCGCTCGCTCGTAGGCCTCCGCGGCAGCCTCACGCTGGTCTGTACGGCGCAGCAGATCGGCGCACGCCGCGTAATAGGGATAATACCCGGCTACCTGACGGGCGCTGTCTGCCTGGTCCTCCAGGCGCAGCAGCATCTGCAAACCCGCCTGCGCGCCCCAGGCCATCGCCACCGCCACGGCGCGGTTCACTTCGACCACCGCCGAGGGCGTCATCGTTGCCAGCGTGTCATACAAGGCTGCGATCTGGCGCCAGTCGGTCGCCTCAGCCGCCGGCGCTTCGGCGTGCAGGGCGCTGATCGCCGCCTGCACCTGGTAAGGGCCCGGATCGCCAAGGGCGAGCGCCTGGTCCAGAACCGCAATCCCCTCCTGGATTTTTGCCTGGTCCCAGCGGGCCCGATCCTGTTCATCGAGCAAGACCAGCTCGCCGGCTGCATCGAGCCGCGCCTCGCGCCGCGAATCGTGCAGCAGCATCAGCGCCAGCAGGCCGCGCGCTTCGGCGCTCTGCGGCAGCAGCCCGGCCAGCACCCGGCACAAGCGGATCGCCTCTCCGCACAGTTCCTGGCGGGTGAGCGGCTCGCTGCCGCTGGCGGCGCTGCTTGTGACGACGTAACCCTCGTTAAAGATCAGGTAAATGACCGCCAGCAGCGCTTCGAGCCGTTCCGGGAGCAAATCGGCGGGCGGCACGCGGTAAGGAATACCGGCGTCGCGGATCTTCCTGCGGGCGCGGGCGAGGCGCTGTGCCATGGTCGGCTCTGGCACGAGGAACGCACGCGCGATCTCGTGCGTCGTCAAACCACCCAGGGTATGCAAGGTCAGAGCAACCTGGGCTTCCAGCGCCAGCGAAGGATGGCAACAGGTGAACATCAATTTCAGACGGTCGTCTGGGATTTGGGCATCATCCATGTCAGGCTCGCCTTGTGAAATAGGGGGATCGAGGATGGCCAGACTGCGCTCGAGAGTCGTTGACCGTCGCACGCGATCGATGGCCCTGCGCTTGGCAACGGTCGTCAGCCAGGCCCCTGGATTCTCGGGAATGCCAGCGCTCTCCCAACGCTCCAGCGCGTTGACCAGCGCATCCTGGAGGGCATCCTCCGCGAGGTCGAAATCCTCGAACCGGCTGATCAGTGCTGCCAGGACACGACCGTGCTCTTCGCGGAAGATCTTTTCGACCTGTTCCGCTGCGGTCATCCGCTCTCCAACTTTATGAACCCGGAGACCACAATGGCCGGATCTCGATCGAGCCGTATTTCGCGGTGGGGATCTTTTCCGCCCAGCGAATTGCTTCGTCGAGATCCTTGCAATCTACCAGGAAATACCCGCCCAGTTGCTCGTGTGTCTCCGCAAACGGGCCGTCGGTGATCATGGTTTTGTCGTTCCGGACGCGGACCGTCGTCGCGCTGGTGCCGGGGGCGACACCGTTGCTGGAAATCAGTACACCGGATGCCGACATCTCCTGTCTGAACTCGGCCCAGGTCTTCGCTGCAGCCTGCAATTCTTCCTTCGACCATTTTGAGCCAATCGACTCATCTGCATACATCAATAACAAGTATTTCATGAGTTTGATCTCCCGTGGCGATAGGTAGACTCGACAATCCAATTGCTATTGCAGAGCGAGTCTACTATGTCCACGGAACTTTTATTGGATCAACCCAATGACGTTGCCGTCTGCATCTTTTACGGAGGCGATCAGCCCGCCTCCGCCAATGTCCTTGATCTCCTGAATTGTCTTTGCTCCGGCATCCACGAGCGATTTCAGACTTTTCTGGATATCGTCCACGTGATAATAGACAGTCATTCCCTCCTTGTGGCCGTTGGGATCCAGGCCGATATCCTGGTTGCCAACCTTGAATCCGACGTAATATGCGTCATCGGCATAAGGCTCTACCCCTAACAGCTCACGAAAGAAAGCCTTTGCCTTGGCAATATCCTTGACAGGATAGACGACGGTTCTGATACCTTGGTTCATGTGAAACTCCTTATCTGTAATTGGTGGATTACGGCTTTTTTTGCCGTTCTACCCTAACGTCGAACGAGAAGGGGGCAAAATGACAACAGATGGATTTTCTAATCAGATTCTAATAATTTCGACCTACATATCTATGAACGTCATGGGTGGGTAAAAGCCAGGCTTCCACCCACCCATGACGGTTGCCAACTGTCAAGAAGCAACGCTTTATCGCTCGCGCTCTTTTGGCGTGTTCAACCCCACGGCATCGAGAATGAGTGCCTTTAGCGCTGCCTCATCTACAGGGTCGCCTTCGTGGAAGTCGATGGCACGAACCGTGTTGCTTTCTAGACGCGTATTGAAGAGCTTCTTCGGATCCTTCATCTGAGCACCTTTGGGGAATGTCAGTCTCACGGCGTTCTTGAGCGTATCTGCTATGCATATGATTCCATCATGAGACCAAACGGGGACTCCCGATGGTTTGGAAGGTTTTTTCCACTTCACTTCTTCGACCACGGCAGGGTCGGCTTTCTTGATCAAAGCGCGCAGCTGTGATAACTTCTTGCCCCGCCAGTCACCCGGCTCCTTGATTATGGCATCTATCTGTTGAGATGCGGACTTCCCTTTCGGGGAAGGATTCGTACTTGCTTTCATAC
>JAMDDR010000056.1:0-685 GCA_023488685.1 Chloroflexota bacterium
CAGCCTCCAGAATCAGTTTTCGATGGATTCCCATGGTGCGCCAAAGTCACCGCATTCTATGAAAGTCCATTTAGCGTTTGGCTTGGCAAGGAGCGTTATCCGTCCTGGGGGTCGTGGGGAATAACGGACACTTTCGACTTTGCTCTTACTAATCACATTGACGATCTCCTTGACGTCTACCTAGGGCCCCTACTCGCGAATAGCCCTCATTTCCTAGGCTTCGAACGCACAGGATCACGCGCTCCTACGGAAACCCCTCCCGGGCTGATGCCAACCCTAGCAAGAGCATTGGAAGAGTATTTCGTTGAGTTCTTCAAGGAAAGGCGAGTGATCCTACTTCGAACAGACACGCGTAACATAAGTACAAAGTATGGGCTTGACTACTTCACGTCAGACGAGGCTTGCCGTCAGGAACTTGAGAGAATTGACAAAAGACTGAGAAAGCGAAGGTAAGCCCGTAGGGTGGGGACTTGCCCCACTATTCTCCTCACCGCAGGGCAAGCCCCGCGGCTCAAGGTACTGACGATTGTGGGGCCGCCGACAAGGAGGAGACTGACTTTCGCCCGGCGCAGGGCGTGAATGTGACGTTCAAGCCGGCGCCCAAGGAGGGGTGGGAGGCGGATGGCGCTGCGACGGGCCCCGAGTTCCAGCCGGCACCGTGGCCCGGGGGGGGGTTCCGGCGGAG
>JAMDDR010000056.1:745-5381 GCA_023488685.1 Chloroflexota bacterium
TTCTTGAACCGCTTTTCCCACCACAGACCTTAATGCTCCCTACAGGAGCACCATAAACCATGAAAATGTGCTATGATATATGCGGCGCGGCTGGCATTGAGGTCGTTTCTCATTTGGTGCTGTGAGCCTGAACCGCAGACGGACCCGGATACCCATCGGCACCGTTAACTGTTGCTCCTTCGGGAAGCACGCAGGTCAGAGTCTGACCATTGGGGTATCCACGCTGGCCGCGACTTCTGTCCGAGGTGGTGCGATGGAAATCGTACATACACATTGTGCTGGTCTTGACGTCCACAAGAAGACCGTAGTTGCAGCCATCATGATCTCGCGGCCCGACGGGAAAGTGTACAAGGAAGTACGGACGTTCGGAACTATGACTGCTGATCTGCTGGAGCTTTCTGATTGGCTGAGTATGCAAGGCGTCACGCATGTGGTTATGGAAAGCACGGCAGATTACTGGAAGCCAGTCTTCAACATTCTCGAAGACGGCTTTCAGGTACTGCTCGTCAATGCACAACACGTAGCGCACGTGGAGGGTCGTAAGACCGACGTCAAGGATGCCGAATGGCTTGCAGAGCTGCTGCGGTACGGACTGCTCAAGCCCAGTTTCATACCGCCCGTGGGACAGCGGGACCTGCGCGAATTGACTCGCTATCGGACTACGTTTGTGCGGGAACGAGCGACGCTCATCAACCGTGTGCAGAAGCTTCTTGAGAGTGCCAACATCAAGCTGGCCTCGGTGGCGACGGACGTCATGGGCGTGTCTGGTCGTGCCATGCTGGATGCGATCCTTGAAGGCACAGCCTCTGCCAACGAGATGGCCGATCTGGCCAAAGGGCGTCTGCGAGAGAAACGGCCAGCTCTCATCAAGGCTTTGCAGGGGCGGGTGAAGCCGCATCATCGTTTTGTGCTGGCCGAGTTGTTGTGCCAGATCGACGGTCTCGACGAGACGATCACCCGTTTTGATGAGCAGATCCAGACCTATTGCGCCCCTTTTGAGGAAGCGGTCGTCAGGTGGGACGGCATTCCAGGGGTCTCCCGCTGCGCGGCCGAGATCATCGTCTCCGAAGTGGGCGTTGACATGGATCGTTTTCCCACCGCGGGCCACTGTGCGGCCTGGGCTGGCGTGGCGCCTGGCAACAATGAGAGCGCAGGCAAACGACGCTCTGGCCGCTCGCGCCCTGGAAACAAGGCTCTCCGATCTGTCCTCATCCAGGCGGCACACGCAGCGGCCCACACCAAAGGCACGTATCTGTCGGCTCAGTATCATCGTCTGGCCTCTCGCAGAGGCAAGAAACGCGCCATCTTGGCCGTAGCGCATTCCATCCTCATCATCGGCTACAACCTTGTCAAACATAAGGACATCTACCGTGAACTCGGCGGCAACTACTTCGACCAAATCAAGCCACAAGCGACTATACAGAGACTGCTCAAGCGGCTCGAGAATCTGGGGTGCCAGATCACGATTCAACAACAGTCCGTCCCCGCGGCCGCTTGAACCTTGCGGCACATTTTCAGGTCAGAGGCGCAGAGAGCGCAGAGGCCATTTCATCTAACCGGTAGGTCTTTCGATTGGGCGTACGCAGGACGCCCCTGGTATCATGATAGTGAGCGAGGGGCGAGGCCGGGGACGCCCCTGGGCCAGCAGCCCGTTTCGTAGATCGGCCCGCCCTCGCTTGTCTTCGATAGATCGATTAGAATGGCGCATCTGTCAACGTCAATGAGGCCGCTACAAGACGCCCATGGGCCGCTGTGCCCGTTGGTAGAAAGGTCGCAAGCTGGGAAAGCGTAGAGAATTGAGGGCCTAGAGCCCGTATACCAGGTAGCCAGTAATCCCAGCATCGGTTGACGGCGACAAATCATGCGCTTGAGGTGAGATTGCCATGTCCATCTTGTACGTCGGCGTTGATGTGAGTCGAAAACATCTCGATGTTGCGACCTGTCATGGCGAAGCCCAGGCCGTCTTTCTGGGCAAGTTCACCAATGATCAGGCTGGGTTTGGGCAACTCGCCCAGGCCTTGCAGGACCTAAAAGCCTCCGCCATCCATCTCGTGATGGAGCCTACGGGCGGCTACGAACAGTTGTTGGCCCGCTTTGCCATCGCCCAAGGCTGGCGAGTCAGTTTGCCTAACCCGGCACAGGTACGCGATTGGGCCCGAGCAGAGGGTCGGCGCAGCAAGACGGATCGCCAGGATGCGCTACTGCTGGCTCGCTACGGCGCACATGCCCATCCCCCAGAATGGTGCCCCCTGCCAGTGCCAGTTGAGGCTTTGGAGGCACTGCTGCTGCGTCGCGAGGACCTACAGGCCATGCTACGGCAGGAACTGAACCGCCAGCTCGCCCTGCAGTCTCGTGACGCCTACCACGGACCGGTCGCTCGAAGCCTGGATGCCAGCATCGCGGCGATCACTCAAGCATTAACTGAGATCGAGCAAGCCATCCAGGACCACCTGGATCAGCATCCAGATCTCAAGCAGCAGGCGAAGTGGCTTCGTCAAGTCCCTGGCGTGGGCAAGAAAAATGCCCTATTTATCCTTGTCCTCCTTCACCGCTGGAGTACCTTGACTCAACGCGCTGGCTCCAGCAAGGGCTTGACCGCCTACGTCGGCCTGGATCCCGTTGCCTTTACCAGTGGAACCAGCGTCTACAAGCGGCCAGGCATCTCACGCAAGGGCAACAAGATCGTGCGCCACTACTTGTACTTGGGCGCCCTCGGTGGCGTACGCGGACGCAACGCCCTATGTGTATTCTACCAGCGCTTGCTGGCCCGCGGCAAACCCAAGAAGCTCGCTCTCGTCGCCGCCGCACGCAAGATGCTCACCTGGGCCTGGGCAGTGTTCCGGAACCAGACCCCTTTCAATCACGCTTTGTCCTATGCGCATTGACCAACCACGGACTTGACATTCATGAGAGAATCTACGTTTCACGCATCGCGTTTCACGGGTTACACATCACGGATTACGGGACAAGTGACAGTATCTCCAAGTCAGAGAAAACTCGACTCGATGACAAGTGACAGCAACTGGAAGTCACCCTCGAAAGCGCCGACGTGGCAGGGCATAGGATGTTTCACTCAGGAGCGGTTGCTCGCTGGGTGCTCGCCGGCGCAAGGCATAAAAGGCGATATGGTGTTCATCCAAATGAATCTCACAGCGCACATGCCGCCTTATCCACAAGGGATCGACCAGGAAGGTACGTCCCAGAAAGGTGACGCAGCCTTGCTCCGTGGTACGCCGTATGAAAATGATCCGTCCATGCGGATGCGCCTGCAAGTCCAACTCCCAGGGATCAGGAAACGGTCGCCTCTCCGCCGCATCCCGCCGCGCGATGGTGCGCTGGCGATAGGCTGCCACATAGCGGGCCGATCGGTCTTGCAGCGCTTCCAACGATGCATGTTCAAAGCGTGCCCAAACCTTTGCCTGCCAGCGGCCATTGAAACTCTCGATAGCTGCCTGGAAGCCCAGCTCACGTGGCGGAACAAACACAGGCGTTATGTCCAGGCTCAAGCACAGGCGCATCACCGAACCGACAACGTCGGGGTGCTGATGTGGCCCTTGAAACAACGTATCGTTGTCGAATTGGGCATACCTGGGCAAACCACACTCACGCCAGTGCCCCAGGAGGAGCTCGCGGACGGTCGCCGCCTTCAATCCGGCCTGGGGCCAGGCGCCGACCAGCCCACTATGCAGCCCGACAGTGGTCAAAACCTCGATATGAGGCCCATTCCTGATTACCAGCCCCTCGACCACATCGAATTGATCGAGCTCGGCTCGCCCGTCGGCGACGTCTGGCAGATACCAGCCCGGGGGTGGCGGCAGATGTCGCATGCGCCGATGACTGTCAAGCGCGCCCCGGCGCTCCAGGATGCGATTGATCGTACGTGCACATGGCACGCCGGCGATTCCGCGGGCCACCAACTCAGCACGAATCGCATTGGCGCCAAACTCACCCAGATCACTCTCGACTCGCAACTCGTGCCGCAACGTCAACACAAGGTCTTCCAACTCTCGGCTCACGCGCCCTGTAGCGTGATGTGGACCACTGGGACGGTCTCGCCAGTCCACACGGTCGAGCCTTTGGCCTTCTGCGCGTTCCACCCATCGCTGCAAGGTGAGCAGACTGACACCATACTTGCGAGCCACCGATCGTTGCGACTCGCCTCTGCGCACGGCTGCCACCATCTCGCGGCGCACTTGTTCAATTGTGCTTTTTTGTCACGACATCACACTCCTTCTCGCGGCAATAGCCGTTTTCCATCAATCATACCCGACTTGGAGTTGCTGTCACTTACCTGACTTGGAGATACTGTCACTTGTCCGATTACGGATTACCGCTTCCGCCTCACGCTTCCCGTCCCACCGGGTGATAACACGCCAACAAATGCTCCGGCCCAAACTGCGCCAGCGCCGGCATCTTCTCGTCGCATTCGGGCGTGCGCCGGCCGCAGCGCGGCGAGAACGGGCACGCCGGCGGCAGGTTGATCAGGTCGGGCAGCACACCGTCGATGGGCTGCAAGGGGAAGCGCCGGTCGCTGTTCAGGTTGGGCGCGGAATGCAGCAGACCCACCGTGTAGGGATGGGCCGGCGCGCGGAACACCGTCTCCGTCGGGGCCATCTCCACCGCCTTGCCGGCGTAC